>DATGEV010000157.1:0-3706 GCA_035309885.1 Sphingomonas sp. | reverse complement strand
GCGGCCAACGTAGTCGGAAGATCGACGCCGGCCCGGCGTGTTTTTGGGGCCGGAATGGGGGTCGACCGCACATACGCGGACCATGATGCGCACTTTTTCGCGCGCTGCCCTCGCGGCGGCGTCCTTTTTCTGCCTGCTCGGTACGGCCACCATCGCCGTTCCGTCCTTCGCTGCCGAAGGCAACGCTCCTACGGGAACCGCCACGGCAATGCTGGCAGCGGTCACGGCGCCGCTTCTCGCCGTCGATGTTCGTGCGCTCGAAGCCCACAATCCGGATTTCTCGACCTCGGGTCATTCCGAGAATCCCCTGATGCCGCAGGACGATACGCAGACCAACACCGCGTCGTCGCCGCAGAGTCTCGAGGATCTCGTTGCCGACCGTGCCGCCGCCTCGACCGGCGACAAGCAGGCCGATTGCCTTGCAACCTCGGTCTATTTCGAAGCCAAGGGCGAGCCGCTCAACGGCCAGCTCGCGGTCGCGCAGACGATCATGAACCGCGCCGCCTCGGGCCGCTTCCCGGATTCTTACTGTGCCGTCGTGCGTCAGCCGGGCCAGTTCTCCTTCCTCCACCATGGCAGCATGCCGAAGGCGCCGCGGGACAGCGCCGAGTGGAAGCGTGCGGTGGCGATCGCGCTGATCGCGCGGGACGGCCTGTGGAAGCAGATTGCGCCGGATGCGCTCTTTTTCCACGCCCGCCGGGTTTCGCCGGGCTGGGGCAAGATCAAGGTCGCCTCGCTCGGCCACCACATCTTCTTCCGCTAATCCCAAGCGACTTCCGTCCGTTCGCCTGATGTTCTAATCAGGCGGCCATGGCGGACGATGCGGAATTCCTACCACGCCTCGCCGACGCCCCGCTGATCGCGGCGGACGTCGTGCGGGGCGTTTCGCGTCTCTTCTTCCGCGCGGACCTGATGGTGATGTGCGAGGTGCCGCTGGGCAATGGCCGCCGCGCCGACATCATGGCGATCGACAGCAAGGGTGGGATCGTCATTGTCGAGATCAAGGTGTCCCGCGCCGACCTGCTAGGCGATATGAAGTGGACGGACTATCTCGATTATTGCGATCGTTTCTTCTGGGCGGTGCCGGCCGGGTTCGATCTGTCGCCGTTCGATTATCCCGCCTTCCGGCCCGAGCAGGTGGGGCTGATCGTCGCCGACCGCTATGACGCGGCGATGCTGCGCGAGGCGGCGCTCCGGCCGCTGGTGGCGGCGCGGCGCAAGGCCGAGACGTTGCGCTTCGCCCGCCGGGCGGCGCGACGGTTGATGGCGAGCCTCGATCCCGGGCTCGACGCGCTCGACTGAGCCCGGCTCAGTTGATCGTCGGGCCGGACACCTTCTTTTTCACGACCGGCTTGGCCTCGTCGAACACCTTGAGGATCGCATCCGAACGGCCGTCGCGCTTGGCATAATCATAGGCCGACATGCCGGCGACATGATCGGTTTCCTTGGGATCGGCACCCTGCGCCACTAGCAGGCGCACCGAAGCGAGATCGTGCGCCTGGGTGGCGATGATGAGCGGCGTCTCGCCACGATTGTTGGCGAGATCGATCGCGGCGCCGAGATCGAGCAGCTGCTGCTCGCCCTCCAGGAAGCCGATCTGCGCGGCGTCGAGCAGCGCGGTGTTGCCCTGCCGGTCGCGGCCGTTGATGCTCACCCCCTTGGCCAGCATGTAGCGCATCCAGACGACGTCGCGGCGCTTGATGACGATGTGCAGCGCGGTCTCGCCGCTCGACTCATCGCGCGACAGGATGATGGTTGAGCCCGGCTTGTCGAGCTCCTTCTGCACCTTGTCGCCGTCACGTTCGCGCACTGCCTTGAGGAAGCTGTAGCTCGGCGAGACGAGATCCTGCGCCACCACCGGCACCGCTACCCCTGCAAGCGCCACAGCGGTCACCAGCTTAGTCCAAGAGCGCCGCACAACAGACCCCATCGACTCGTCTCCTTGCCCCGCGGGACGGCCCGCTTCGCTTGCATCGGGGGCCATAGCAAAGCATGGCTGGCCTTGTCATGAATATGCCGCCCGCTTTTACCCGTCTCGTTCTCGTCCTGCTGATGGGGCTGTCGCTTGGCAGTTGCGGACGGCAGGCGGAGCACGGGCCGCCGCCGCTGCAGGGGGCGGCGCTGGGCGGGCCCTTCGCACTGGTCGACCAGGATGGCCGCCCGACCACCGACAAGAGCTTCGCCGGCCGCTATCGCGCGGTCTATTTCGGCTACAGCTTCTGCCCTGATGTCTGCCCGACTACGCTCCAGGTGCTGATGCAGGGCTATCGCGGGTTCGCGGCGGCATCGCCGGCTGGTGCCGCCCGGCTGGTGCCGATCTTCATCACCGTCGATCCCGAACGCGATACGTCGGCGGTGCTCAAATCCTATGTGTCCGCGTTCGGGCCGCAACTCGTCGGGCTGACCGGCAGCCCCGCGGCGATCGGCGCGGCGGCCAGGGAATATGGCGTCTATTATCACCGTCAGGTGGCGGCCGCGGGCGCGAGCGCCTATCTCGTCGATCATTCGAGCCAGGTGATCCTGTTCGGCCCGGACGGCGCGCCGATCGCGCTGGTGCCGACCGATCAGGGGGCCAAGGCCGTGGCCGACATCTTCGGCCGATGGGTGCATTGAGATGATCGCCGCTTCTGCCGACCGCTTCTGGGAAACCAAACACCTTGAGGACATGAACCGCGAGGAGTGGGAGTCGCTGTGCGACGGGTGCGGCAAATGCTGTTTGCACAAGCTGGAGGATGACACGACGGGGGAGATCTATCCCACCAACGTCGCCTGCCGGTTGCTCGATCGCCGCACCGGACGGTGCAAGGATTACAAGCATCGCCACGCCTATGTGCCCGAATGCGTACGGCTGACCGCGCGCACGCTGACCACGATCGACTGGCTGCCGACCACCTGCGCCTATCGCCTGCTGGCCGAGGGCAAGCCGCTCGAGGATTGGCATCCGCTGGTTTCGGGCGACCCGGAGTCCGTGCACAAGGCGGGCATCTCGGTCCGGGGCTGGACCGTCTCCGAGGATGAGGCGGGCGATCTTGAAAATCATATCGTCGAGCGTGAGCTCTGATCCCGTCTTCGCTGGCGGAGCGCTGCGCCGGCCGTTGATCGTGCGGCGGATCGTAGGCGCGCGGCGGATGCGCCTCGCGGTCGATCCGCGCGATGGCAGCGTGCGGCTGACCCTGCCGCGCCGGGCGTCCGAACGCGCCGCGCGCGCCTGGGCCGAGGCGCAACGCGCCTGGGTCGAACAGCAGCTGGCCCTGCTGCCGTCACCGCGCCCGATCCTGCCCGGGGCCACCATTCCCTTTCGGGGCGAGGATGTTCTGATCGACTGGTCGGTGGCGCATCCGCGCACCGTGCGACTGGCAGGGGATCGGCTGTTGATCGGAGGCCCGGTCGAGGGCGTTCATCGCCGCGTGATCGCGTGGCTGCGGCGCGAGGCGCTGCGCCAACTGGAGGCGGAGACGCGCCTCATCGCCGAGAAAGCAGGCGTGACCATCGGTCGGGTGTCGATTGGCGATCCCCGCTCGCGCTGGGGGAGCTGCTCGTCTTCGGGCAATATCCGCTATGCGTGGCGGCTGATCCTGGCGCCGCCCTTCGTGCTGACTTCGACCGTCGCGCACGAGGTCGCGCACCGGCTGCACATGGATCACTCGCCCGCCTTCCGCGCGGCCGAGGCACGGCTGTTCGGGACTGATCCCGAGCCAGCGCGCGC
>DATGEV010000156.1:0-6761 GCA_035309885.1 Sphingomonas sp. | reverse complement strand
CAACGAGGAAGAGGAGGCCGGGATCGTTGCGCAAGCCGGACAACGCGGTGCGCTGACGATTTCCACCAACATGGCCGGACGTGGCGTGGACATAGCGTTGGGACCGGGCGTCGCGGAGTTAGGCGGTTTGTATGTAATAGGGACCAATCGCAATGGCAGTCGGCGCATCGATCACCAGCTTCGGGGCCGCTCGGGACGGCAGGGCGATCCGGGCCTCAGCCGCTTCTACCTGAGCCTCGACGACGATCTGCTGCGCATCTTCGGCCCCCAGACCCTGTTCGCCAAGATGATGAACAAGAATCTGGAGGACAGCGAGGCGATCATCTCGCCCTGGATCACCAAGGCGATCGAGACCGCGCAGAAGAAGGTCGAGGCGCGCAACTACGACATCCGCAAGCAGGTCGTCGAATATGACGACGTGATGAACGACCAGCGCAAGATCATCTACGAGCAGCGCGCCGATATCATGGATTCGGCGACCGTCGACGACGTTACCGACGAGATGCGCGGCGAGACGGTGTCGGCGCTGGTTGGTGATGCCTGCCCGGTCGGCTCCTATCCCGAGCAGTGGGACGGCGAGGGCCTCCAGACGCGCGTGCAGGAGGTGTTCGGCCTCGAACTGCCGGTCGTCGAGTGGGTGGGCGAAGAGGGCATCGAGCCCGAGGTGCTGGCCGAGCGCATCAAGACGCAGGCCGATACGCAGGTGCAGGCCAAGATCGACGACATCTCGGTCGACAGCTGGCGCGGCGTCGAGAAGAGCGTGCTGCTCCAGACGCTCGACGAGCATTGGAAGGATCACCTCTCGCGCCTCGACGCGCTGCGTCAGGTGATCCATCTGCGCGCCTACGCGCAGAAGACGCCGATCAACGAGTATAAGGCCGAGGCGTTCGCGATGTTCGAGCGCATGCTGGACGCGATCCGCGAGGACGTGACGCGCATCCTCGCCAACGTCACCTTCCAGGCGCCGCCGCCGCTCCCCGAGCTGCCGGAGTTCCTGACCACACATCTCGATCCGCTGACCGCGCTGGACGACACGCGCGACATCGACGGTGCCGACACGGGCTTCATCACCACGCGCCTCGCGCCGCTGCAGGTTCCGCTGCCGGCGATGCCGGCGGGGTTGGGGGACGATCCGGCGGCGTGGGACGGCCAGATCAGCCGCAACGCGCCGTGCCCCTGCGGTTCAGGGAAGAAGTACAAGCACTGCCACGGCGCGCTGTAACGCGCTTTCGGCTTCCTGCTGATCTCGTGACGCGCTCCGCCTGATCGTCAGGCGGGGCGCGTTTCGCTTTCGGCGGCGGTCGGCTCGGTCATCAGCCAAACGGCCTCGGCGGCGACGACCCGGCTGATTCGAGGGAAGATCCTGTCGATCGCCATCCGGTGCAGATCGGCGTCTGACGAGGCGCAGGCGTCCTCCACCAGCACGACGTCATAGCCGAGCTCCCAGGCGGAGCGTGCTGTGGACTCGACGCCGAAATTGGTGGCGATGCCGCCCAGCACGATCGTCTTCACACCGCGGCGGCGGAGCTGAAGGTCGAGATCGGTGCCGGTGAAAGCGCCCCAATGGCGCTTGAGCACGGTGAGGTCGCCTTCTTCGCGCAGCCCGTCGACGAGCGCGGTCCATATGGCCGGGATGCTGCCCGGCGGGAGCGCTATGGGTTCATCGACCCGCTGGCTGGGCAGATCGGCGCCGTCGGCCGACCAGCCGACCTGAACGAGCACGACTGGCGCGGCGGCTGTGCGGAAGCGTTTGGCGAGCGCCTTTGCGGTTTCGACCACCTCCGGGCCCGAACGCGGCGCGAGGTCACGGCCGACGATGCCGTTCTGCAGATCGATGAGCACGAGCGCGGTGGCGCGGGGATCGAGGTTGGGCACGGGCAGGGGCTCCGGAGGGTGGCTCGCAGATAAACGAGCACGATCCCACAATGGGCTCAACCGGCGTGCAAAGTCCCCGCGACCGGGCTCAGGCGGAGAGATGCGCCTGGCTGCGGCGGATCAGATAATGCTCGTCGATCGGCGTGTCGAACGCGACGCCGAAGCGGGTCTCTTCCACCCAGGCGACACGGCCACGGACGCGCAGATCCTCATGCACGATCACGACGTGCTCCTCGCACGCCGGCGGCGTCGCCGCGTCGAGCTTCGCGCCAGTGTGCGAGATATTCAGCAGGTGGACCTCAAGGATCCCCGCGCTGCATTCCATCTGCGCCGTCAGCAGCAGGCGCGAACGCTTGTTGTCCCGCTTGTCCTCCGGCAGTTCGAACGCCGATGCGGCCATGCCCGCCTCCGATAAAGCCTAGGCTGCGGCCTATGCCACAGCGTCTCCTAAAGACGGGTTAAGGACGCATCATGCAAGCTCGGACAGATCGAGAGCGGAGAGAAGTGCCTCGCGCGCCTTCACCGCCGCGGGCCAACTGCCCAGCGTCTCGATCTCGTCCGGTGCGACATTCTCCGGCCAATACGCCTCGATGACGGCGGCGAGCCGGTCGAGCTTGGCATCGTCGACCAGAAACCTCGGATCGACCGTCGCCGGATCGCAGACCACGCGCAGCCGCAGACAGGCTGGGCCGCCGCCATTAGCCATCGATTCGCGCACGTCGACCGGTACCAGCCGCCGGATCGGCCCGTTGCCGGCGACCAGGGCCTCCAGCCATCGCCAGACGCGGCCGACGCTCTGCGCCTCGGTCGGCAGGATCAGCGCCATGCCGCCGTCGGGCAGCGTGACGAGCTGCGCGTTGAACAGGTAGGACGCGATCGCGTCGGACAGGCTCACCGCCTCGGCCGGAACCTCGATGATCTCGACAGAGGGCAGCCGCTCGCGCAGCTCGGCGAAGAAGCGCTGCTTGTCGGCGAAGGCATGTTCGTGCGCGAACAGCACGCGCTCATTGGCGACGGCCACGACGTCATTGTGGAAGGCGCCCGCCGCGATCGCCTCGTCGGACTGGCGAACGAACAGCACATTGCCGAGGCCGTGGCGGCGCGCGATCGCGGCACTGGCCTGAAGGTGTTGGCGGGCCGGGAAGGGGCCGCCGCCCTCGCCATAGACGAACACCTCGACGCCGGCCGTGCCATGCGCCTCGCATAGCCGCATATGATTGGCGGCGCCTTCGTCCCCGAACGGGGCGGGCACCGGACCATAGACCGCGAAGGCGTCTTCATTGCCGAACGCAAGGCGCAGCTGCGCCAGCGTGCCCGGCCATTCGTGGCTGCGGTGCGGCATCGTCACCAGATTGGCGACGGTCAGGTGGCAGCGCCCGTCGGCGGTATCGGGCGCGGGCGAGACGGTGGCTGCGTTGGCGGCCCACATCGCCGAGGCCGAGGCGGCGGCAGGCCACAGCACGCCGGCATGCTCCGCATCGGTGCCCAGCGTTTCCAGCCACGCCCTGTCGGGCCGGCTGTGGGGCAGCAGGATGCCTTGCGTCAGCCCCAGCGCGATGTTGGCGCGCATCTTGGCGAGGCCCTGCAACGCCGCCGCGCGCGGATGCGAAACCAGCCCGGCATTCTTCTTGGATGCGAGGTTGCCGAGGCTGAGCCCGGCATAATTGTGAGTGGGGCCGACGATCCCGTCGAAGTTGATCTCGATCATATGAGTGGCCTCAGCGGATGGCATAAGCCACCTCGTCACCCTCGATGGCACCGAGCAGTCGGGCGCTGTCGGCGTCGATCGCGACGCCGCCGTCGCGCTCCTCGACCGTGGCGTGGACCGCGACGAAATCGTGCAGCCGCCCCTTCGACATCAGCGCCCGCGAACCGCTGGCGATATCGGTCGCGACGATCGGCCGGTCATGGGCCTCGCGCACGGTGCGGATATGGTCGGTGGTGGCGGCCATGCTGGGGCCGCCGTCGAAGATGTCGATATAGCCTTCGTGTGCGAAGCCCTCGCTTTCGAGCATGCGCATCGCGGCGCGGCCGGTGGGGTGCGGCATGCCCATCACCGCGCGCGCGCCCTCGGGCAGCATTGCGATATAGATCGGGTGCTTGGGCATCAGATCGGCGATGAACTGGTTGCCGTGGACCGCATTGAACTGGTCCGCCTCCTGGAAGCTCATGCCGAAGAACTTGCCGGCGAGGCCATCCCAGAAAGGCGATCCGCCCGCCTCGTCGATTACGCCGCGTAGCTCGGCGATCACGCGCTCGCCGAAGCGCCGGCGGTGCTGGCGGATGAACAGGTAGCGCGAACGGGCGAGCAGGAGGCCGAGGCCACCGGCGCGCTCGTGTGGGTGGAGGAACAGCCCGCCGACCTCGGAGCAGCCTTCCAGATCGGTGGTAAGGGTGAGCATCTCGGCGCGGAAGGTGCGGCCGAGTTCCTGGCTGGCCTGGCTCAGCACGCTCGTGCGATAGCTGTAGAAGGGCCAGTGCTGACCGACCTTGGAGAAGACCTGCGCGGTGCCGCGCACCTGGCCGGTTTCAACATTCTCCAGCATCAGCAAGTAGATGTCGTCGCCGGTGGTCTCCCCGACCTTGTCGAAGCTGGCGGCGGAGCGGGCCAGGCGGGCCGCCAGCGCATCGCGATCGGGCGGCAGGTTGGTGAAGCCGCCACCAGTCATCTTGGCGAGTTCGTACAGCGAATCGAGATCGGAGGTGCGCGACGCGCGAATGCGGAAGTTGGTCATGCGCGGCCCCGCTCGGCGAGTTCCAACAACACCAGGGTAGACAGGCGGGCCCTTTCGGCCAGGCTCTCGACGATCAGAAATTCCTCCCCGGAGTGAATGGCGCCTCCACGGACGCCCATTGTATCGACGACGGGCACGCCCGCTGCCGCGATGTTGTTGCCGTCGCATACGCCACCCGTCGGCGCCCACGCGATAGACTGGCCGAGCGCCTCGCCGCAATCGCGGACGAGCGTGAACAGCCGCTCCGCCGCCGGATCGAGGGGCTTGGGCGGCCGCGCGAAGCTACCGTGCAGATGGATATGGACGTCATGTTCGGCCGCGACCGTCGCGATCGCGGCGTCGATGTGGCTCTTCGCGCGCAGCTCGTCCGCCGGCGTCGCGGGGCGCATGTTGACGCGCAGCACGGCATGGTCGGGCACGACATTGTTGGGGCCGCCGCCGTCGATCTTCGCCGGATTGACCGTCAGATGCGGCCCCGCGGCCTTGGCGAGGCGCAGCGCGAGGTCGGCGGCGGCGAGGACCGCGTTGCGGCCGTCATCCGGATTGCGCCCGGCATGCGCGCTGCGTCCGGTGATGATGATCGAGAAATTACCGCTCCCCGGTCGGGCGCCGGCGAGCAGTCCGTCGGGCCTTGCGGCGGGCTCATAGGTGAGCGCCGCGACCTTGCCCCGCGCGGCGCGCGCGATCAGCGCGGCGGAGCCGTGCGAACCGGTCTCCTCGTCGGAATTGATGACCACCTCATAGCCCACGCGATCGCGCAGCGGGCTCGCCTCGAGCGCGGTGAGCGCGGCGAGCATGATCGCGATCCCGCCCTTCATGTCGGCGACGCCGGGGCCGTTGATCCGCCCGTCGTCGAGCGTGACGATGCTCTGGAAGGGATGGT
Source organism: Sphingomonas sp. (assembly GCA_035309885.1). Taxonomy (GTDB): domain Bacteria; phylum Pseudomonadota; class Alphaproteobacteria; order Sphingomonadales; family Sphingomonadaceae; genus Solisphingomonas. The sequence continues at coordinate 1,268 of DATGEV010000156.1, read as the reverse complement.
CGGCGGCGAACACAGTGTCCATGTGACCGGTGAAGAGCAACCGCACCGGCGCCTCGGGCCGTACCATCAGGTGGAGGTTGCGGCCGCGTTCGGCGGTCCGGATCTGGCCATCGGGCAGGATCGATTCCACCGGATCGGCCGCCAGCAGGTTGAGTTCGCCGGGCAGGCTCGCGAAGGAATCGGTAAGTTCGCCCGCAACCTTCGCAAGGCCGGCGAGATTGCCAGTTCCGCTGTTGATCGCGGCCCATCGCAGCGTCTGCTCCAGCATCGGTTGGCTGGCGGCCAGATCGAGGATGGCGTGATGATCGGCGAGGGTCTGAAGCATGGGCGGGGCTTAGAACGAAGCGCTGCCGGGGGCAAATCGGCGGCGCGGTTCTCGCTGCGTCAGAAGCTGTAGACCAGCGACGCCGTGGTGATCGTGTCGAAGCTCTTCGCCGCGATCGGTGTGTCCTTTTCGTAGGTGAGATTGTACGAAAGCCGCGCCTTCAGCGGCCCGAACAGCTTGGTGTCGAGCGCGGTCGTGGAGGTGATATTGGCATTGTCCGATTCGAAGAACACGGCCGATACCTCGGTGATCTGCACATTGCCGTTCGGCTTCCAGAGGAAGTTGACCGATCCACGGCCGGCGAGGCGCATCTGGCTGCCTTCGCCGACGCCGATATAGCGTGTCTGGCGGAGTGCCGGCCCGGCGTCGATGTCCAGATGCAGCGTCCGGCCCGGCAGCACCGTGTAGCCGATGCCGACGCCTTCGGTGAACCGGTAGCCGAAGCCCAGGATCTTGTCCCGGTCGAACTGGCCCAGGCCGTAGGCGTAAAGCCCGTCGTCGAACTTGTATTGCGCCTGGGAGGCGGCGGTGTCCTTGTCGGTGGACAGCGTGCCGGCGCTCTTCGCATAATCCGCCCGCGCGCTGAGCGCGTTGCGCCAGCGCAGCCCTTCGCGGTTGAGCTTGAAGCCGCCATAGAGCGCCAGCGCGTCGCCATTGCCCTTGGTGTAGGAGCCGCCGAGATCGACCTCGCCCTTCCAGTTGTCGAGGAAGGAGGCGGCCGCCAGCGCATCGGCTTTGGCGCGCGCCTCGGCGGCCTTGCGCTCCGCCACCTGGGCGGCGTTTTCCGCGGTGAGCGCGTCGATCTGCGCGCCGCCGCTGGGATAGGTCTCGCGCGCCAGCTTCTCGACTGCGGCGAAGCTTTCGGGGGAGCCCTTGCTCATCGCTTGTTCGAGCAGTGCGCGCGCGGCCGGCGGCAGCGCCACCGCATTCGGGCTGGGCGGCG
>DATGEV010000155.1:0-10865 GCA_035309885.1 Sphingomonas sp. | reverse complement strand
CGGATGCAGGCCACGATCGATCGATCGCGCGCCGACCTGGAGCATGCGCTGCGCGCTGCCAGCTTGGGCGAGATTTCCGCGTCGATCGCGCATGAGGTCAACCAGCCGCTGTCGGCGATCATGAGCTTCAGCCAGGCATGCCGGCGCTGGATGAACCGCGAACCGCCGAATGTTCCCGAAGCGCTCACCGCCCTCAACGACGCAATCATGGCGACCGAGCATGCGAGCAATGTCGTCAAGCGCGTCCGCAAGCTGCTCGGCCGGACCGAGCCGGATCGCCTGCCCGTGCCGATCGACGTCGCCGTCGGCGAAGCCGCACGCCTCATCCGCAATGATGCGGATGCCAACCATGTGGCGATGCAACTGGATCTGGGCGCTGGCGGGGCGATCGTGGAGGGCGACCGCGTGCTCCTCCAGCAGGTGCTCATCAACCTTCTCAACAACGCGATTCAGGCGATGGACGGCATCACCGATCGCGAGCGCCGCATCCTGCTCGACACCCGGCTTTCCGAAGCGGGGATCCGGATCCGCATCCTTGATTCCGGGCCCGGATTTGCCGACGCCGATGCCACGCAGGCGTTCAACGCCTTCTACACGACCAAGCCCCGCGGCATGGGTCTGGGGCTGGCGATCTGCCGATCGACAGTGGAAGCCCATGGCGGCACGATCCGGGTCGACAATCGATCCGATGGCCCGGGCGCGATGGTGACGCTGGAACTGCCCGTCGCCGGCTGACCGGAATCAGCTGTCGAGCTTGCCGAACACCGTTCCCAGGCACGCGACCAGACGCGACTCGTCGATCGGCTTCTCGATGAAGCAGATCGCACCCGATTGCTGCGCCTGCACGCGAACGCGCTCACTCGGGAAGGCGGTCATGAAGATCACCGGCGGAGACGAGGCCTGACCGGCGAGAATATGCTGCAATTCCAGCCCGCTGGTTCCCGGCATATGGATGTCCGTGACGAGGCAGGCGACATCGTGCCTATCCTTGGCCTGCAGATATTCGTCCGCAGACGCAAAGGTTTTGGCAAGCAATCCCAGCGAACGGATCAGACTCGCCATCGACGAGCGTACAAGTTCGTCATCGTCGACGATCGCCACAAGATGATTCTGCGCCACGGACATTCCCTCTCATCCCCACTGTCGAAGATAGGCCGAGGGTGCGTCGGGCAAAATCATACAAGTTACGTATCAGCCTATACAATGGTTTAGGCCAGCCGGGGGATTGGGCGCCCCGGGGAGGTCAGGCGTGCCCGGACTTTCGCTCCAGTTCGTCCGCCATGTGGACCAGACCGGCGAGCGTGCGGGCTTCCATCTTTCGCATCATGTTGGACCGATGCAGCTTGACGGTGATCTCGCTCAACCCGAGCGTCGCCGCAACCTGCTTGTTGAGCAGGCCGGAGACGACCAGCAGCATCACTTCCTTCTCGCGCGGGCTGAGAGACTCGAAGCGAGCACGCAGGCTCGCAAGGTTAGAATCACCCTCGCGGCGGATCCGATCCCGGGCGAGGGCAGCTGACACCGCATCGAGCAGATCCTGATCGCGAAACGGCTTGGCCAGAAAGTCGACGGCGCCGGCCTTCATCGCCCTGACCGACATCGGGATATCGCCATGCCCGGTGATGAACACGATCGGGATGTCGTCGCCGCGGCGGGCGAGCTCCGCCTGGAGATCGAAGCCGCTGATATACGGCAGGCGCACGTCCAGAACGAAACAGCAGGTGCCCTGGGGCAACCGCGTCTCCAGCACCTCGCGCGCCGAGGCGAAGGATCGCGAGCGCAACCCCGCCGAATGGAAGAGGCTTTCCATCGACGAGCGCACCAGCGGATCATCCTCGACGACGAGCACGGTCGGCTCTTCGACGGGAACTGCGCCTGCGTGAGATGTCCTGCCCTCGATCAAACGGCGCTCCCCATGGGACCATCGCCCCGCCGATGCTAACTCATGCCCCCCACAGCCTCAACCACGCGCTCGCGCGCCGGTGCGGCATCGCCAGACATGCCCGGGGCGCCAAAACCCATACCAAAGTTTAGACCAGCCATACGCTGTGTCCTGACCTCAATACGAACGTGCAATGGAAGCGCACGCTCCTCCAGCGTTAATCATTGGCAGGACTTCGGAAAACGGGGCTCCGAAACCGGGCGTGCAACAAGTCTTGGATGGGAGTTCACCGTGACACCGGATCCCACTTTGCAGCTCAGTCGGGACAACCGATCCGGCCCCTTGTATCGGGTTCACACCGATCGTCCGACCGTTCTTTCGATAGGTTATTCAACTCATCGGGAGGAATATCTGCTGTCCGGCGGAAAGACGCTGGCCACCCTGAAGATCTTCCTGACGCAAGCCCGGCAGGTCGTTTCGAGCGATCCGCTCGGCGCCAAGCATTATGTCGATCGCGCGCTCGCGCTGCTGTCCCATACCCCGGCAAGCGCGAAGTCCCCGGATACCGATACGGTTCAGTCGGGCGGCCTCGCCGCGTGGCAGACGCGGCGCGCCCAGTCGATGATCGAGGCGCAGCTGGGCGAACGGCTGCTGATCGCCGAGCTGGCGAGCGCGGTTCGGCTGAGTCCCAGCCATTTCGCGCGCGCATTCAAGCGCAGTGTGGGATGCTCGCCGCACCATTATATGCTCAAGCGCCGGATCGAACGCGCCAAGGAACAGATGCGGACGAGCGACACCCCGCTCGCCCAGATCGCGGTGGAATGCGGCTTTTCCGATCAGTCCCACTTCACCCGCTGCTTCAAGCGTTGCGAAGGCGAAACGCCGACCGCCTGGCACCGCCGTGTCGCCAGCCGAACGCCGCGCAGCTATGCCCCGGCGATGGTTCGGGAAGCCGTGCCCGCCTGACGGCCTGATGCGCTCCGCACCGCCGCTCGGTGATGGTACGGAGCGCTCCGTCGGGCTAAGGCGACGCCATGCTGCGCCTCACCGAACTCAAACTGCCGCTCGACCATTCGCCCGAAGCCCTGCCCGCCGCGATCATCGCGCGACTGGGCATCGCGCCCGAGGATCTGCTCGATCACCGCATCGCCCGCCGCGCCAATGACGCGCGCCGGAAGTCCGCGATCCTGCTGGTCTATTCGGTCGACATCACGGTGCGCGACGAAGCCGCGCTGCTCGCCCGCTTCGCGGACGACCGCCATCTGGTGCCGACGCCCGACACCGAATATCGCTTCGTCGCGCAGGCGCCGGCCAACCGCGCAGGCCCGCGCCCGGTGGTGATCGGGGCCGGCCCGTGCGGCCTGTTTGCCGGCCTGATCCTGGCACAGATGGGGTTCCGCCCGATCATCGTCGATCGCGGCAAGGTGGTGCGCGAACGCACCAAGGACACCTGGGGCCTGTGGCGCCGCGGCGTGCTCAATCCCGAATCCAACGTGCAGTTCGGCGAGGGCGGTGCCGGCACCTTCTCCGACGGCAAACTCTACAGCCAGATCAAGGATCCGCGCTTCCTCGGCCGCAAGGTGTTGACCGAATTCGTCAAGGCGGGCGCCCCGCCCGAGATCCTGACCGAGGCGCATCCGCATATCGGCACCTTCCGGCTGGTGACGATGGTCGAGAGCATGCGCGAGACGATCCAGGAACTCGGCGGTGAATATTGCTTCGAGCATCGCGTCGAGGACATCGACATCGAAACCCGGCTCGACGGATCGCGCCGGGTGCGTGGCCTGCACCTCCACACCGGCGACTATCTGGAGGCCGACCATGTCGTGCTCGCTGTCGGCCACAGCGCGCGCGACACCTTCCACATGCTCCACGAGCGCGGCGTGCATATCGAGGCCAAGCCCTTCTCGATCGGCGTGCGTATCGAGCATCCGCAGGCCTGGATCGACAAGGCACGCTTTGGCAATTGCGCCGGCCATCCCGATCTCGGGCCCGCCGCGTACAGCCTGTCGCATCACTGCGCGAACGGGCGGACCGTCTACAGCTTCTGCATGTGCCCCGGCGGCAAGGTGGTGGCGGCAACGTCAGAACCCGGCCGCGTCGTCACCAACGGCATGAGCCAATATTCGCGCGCCGAGTTCAACGCCAATTCCGGTGTCGTCGTCGGCATCGATCCGGCACGCGACTATCCCGGCCACCCGCTCGCCGGGATCGCGCTGCAGCGCCACTGGGAGTCGCTGGCCTATGTGGCGGGCGGATCAACCTATGAGGCCCCAGGGCAGAAAATCGGCGATTTCCTCGCCGGCCGGCCGTCGACCGAATTCGGCGAGGTGATACCGTCCTACAAGCCCGGCGTGCATCTCACCGATCTCGCCCAATGCCTGCCCGATTTCGCGGTCGAGGCGCTGCGCGAGGCGTTGCCGGCCTTCGGCCGCCAGATCGCCGGTTACGATCATCCCGATGCGATGATGACGGGCGTCGAAACCCGCACCTCCTCGCCGATCCGCATCACGCGCGGCAAGGACGGCCAGAGCCTCAATCTGGGTGGTCTTTTCCCGGCCGGCGAAGGCGCAGGCTATGCCGGCGGCATCCTGTCCGCCGCGGTCGACGGCATCAAGATCGCCGAGCACGTGGCCCTGAGCCTGACCGGCGCCGACTGAACCCGGCGACGCCAAAGGTCGCAGCTCTTCCCTCGTCAGGCATTCCGCACTTGACACAAGGCCGACTCGCCTGAAGGCTGTCCATGGGCCGGCCCATGGTTGGGATACCGTGGCCGGCAGCGTGAGGGGGCGTGATGTCGGCAGCGTGGCGCTCGACGTCCTATTGGCATGGTCGCTGGCCGGGATATCTCCTGGCAATCAGCGCTATAGCATTCGCTGCCGCGCTGCGGGTGGTGCTCGCGCCGGCGTTGGGCATCCGCGTTCCCTTCCTGCTATTCTTTCCTGCGATCGTAGCGGCAGCCGGTTTCGGTGGGATCGGTCCCGGCCTTGTGTCGGTGATCGGGGGAGCGATCATCGGGCCTGTGTTTGCCGGCGAGATGGCGCCGGCGCCACTCATGCTCTTCCTCCTGACGGGAGCGGGCATCGTGCTGCTCGCCGCGCAGCTTTCGGCCTGGAAGGCGAAGGCGCAGGCAAGCGAATCCTCCGCGACGGCGAGCAGCGAACGCGCCTCGCAGCTGTCGCGTGAACTGGCGCTGCTGATTGACGGCGCGTCCAACTATGCCATCTACATGCTCGATCCGACAGGCCATGTGACGATCTGGAATATAGGTGGGGAGCGCATCAAGGGCTGGAATGAGCGCGAGGTGATCGGCCGGCACTGTTCGATGTTCTACTCGCCCGAGGAAGGTGCCGCCGGCAAGCCCGATACGGATCTCGCGCGGACGCTCGAGCATGGCCGGCTCGAGGAGGAAGGCTGGCGGCTGCGCAAGGACGGCAGCCGATTCCGTGCGAACATCACGATCACCGCGCTGCACGACCATGATGGGCGCCACATCGGGTTCGGCAAGGTGATCCGCGACGTCACCGAGGAGCGTGCCGCCGAAGCCTCGATCGAAGCCAGCGAGATGCAGCTGCGCGCCATCCTGGCGACGGTGCCCGATGCGATGATCGTGATCGACGACACCGCCTACATCCGTTCGTTCAGCACCGCCGCGCAGCAGCTCTTCGGCTATACCGAAGCCGAGGTCGTGGGCCACAACATCCGCATGCTGATGCCGGAGCCCTACCGGAGCGAGCATGACGGTTATATCGCGCATTATCTCACGACCGGCGAACGGAGGGTCATCGGCACGCGCCGCCGCGTGCTCGGCGAGCGCAAGGACGGCTCGACCTTCCCGCTCGAACTGTCCGTCGGGGAGGCGCTGGGCGGCGGCCTGCGGATGTTCACAGGCTTCATCCGTGACATCTCCGCCCGCGAGGAGACCGAGGTCCGCCTGCAGGATCTCCAGGCCAAGCTGGTCCACGTCTCACGCTTGAGCGCGATGGGCACGATGGCCTCCACCCTCGCCCACGAATTGAACCAGCCCCTCGCCGCCGTCGCCAACTATGTAGAAGCGTCGCGCGATCTGCTCGATTCGGACGAACAGGTCGATCCGGAGATGTTGCGCGAGGCTCTCAACGAGGCGGCGGGCGAAGCGTTTCGCGCCGGCAATATCGTGCGCCGGCTGCGTGAGTTCGTCGCCCGCGGTGAGCTGGAGAAGAGTGTCGAGCCGCTTCCTCCGCTGATCGCCGAGGCCTCCGCGCTCGGGCTGGCGGGTGCCGCCGAAAAGGGCATCCAGTACGACACCGACCTTGCCGACGGCCTCGGCGCCGTGTTGATCGACCGCGTGCAGATCCAGCAGGTGCTGATCAACCTGATGCGCAACGCGGCCGAGGCCATGGGGCCTTTGGGCGGCGGCCACATCTGGGTCTTTGCGCGCCGTGACGGTGCCTTCCTGCACCTCTCGGTCGTCGACGACGGGCCGGGCCTGGCGCCGGAAATCGCCGACCGACTGTTCAACGCGTTCCAGACCACCAAGCGCGACGGCATGGGCCTCGGCCTTTCGATCTGTCGCACCATCGTCGAAGCGCATGGCGGACGCATCTGGGCACAGGCCCGTGTCGGTGGCGGCACCGAGTTCCATTTCACCCTGCCGCGAGCGGAAGTGGGAGAAGGCGATGAACGCTAAGCGGATGGTTCATGTGGTCGACGACGAGGAGGCGATGCGCAAGTCGCTGAGCTTTGTCCTCAAAACATCTGGCTATGCCGTGACGGCGTGGCCCGATGGCGTCGCCTTCCTGCGCGAGGCCCGGCACGCCGAGGCAGGCTGCGTGCTGCTCGACGTGCGGATGCCCGAAATGGACGGGCTGGAGGTGCAGCGCGTGATGAGCGAACGTGGCCTCGCCATGCCGATCGTGGTGCTGACCGGACATGGCGACATCTCGACCGCAGTGGCGGCGATGAAGGGCGGTGCGGTCGATTTCCTGGAAAAGCCGTTCGAGAAGGCCGCGCTGCTCGACGCCGTGGGGGCGGCCTTCCGCCGCCTCGAAGGCAATGACAATGAACGCGAGCGGGCCGCCGAGGCCGGTGTCCGCCTCGCCTGCCTGACGCCGCGCGAACAGGACGTGCTGCGCGGGCTGGCCAGCGGCCTGCCCAACAAGACCATCGCCTATGATCTCGACATCAGCCCGCGCACGGTCGAAGTGCACCGCGCCAACATGATGGCCAAGCTCGGCGTGCGCAGCCTGTCCGACGCGCTACGCCTCGCTTTCGCGGCGGGAGTCGGCCCGACCGCGCACTGAAACGCCAACAGGGCAGAGCAGAGTGGCGGCCGCCCGCTTCTTCACGCCATGCTCTGGAACACCCCGTCCCGGCGGATCAGCGCATGGGTGAGCGCTGCGCCGAGATGGCCGAGGATCAGCAGGAAGAAGGCATAGGCCAGGAGCCCATGCGCCGTCCGCAGGACGCCATAAAGGTGGATGTCGTGCGGCAGGATCGGCGGAAGTACCACCGCCTTGGTGAGCAGCACCGGATAGCCGCCGGCCGACTGCATCGCCCAGCCGATCAACGGCATCGCGATCATCAGCGCATAGAGCAGCCAGTGCGAGGCATGGGCCGCCGCCTTCTGCCAGTCGGGCACCGTGTCGGGCAACGCCGGCGGCCGATGGGTGAGACGGAAGCCGAACCGCACCAGCGCCAGCACCAGGATCGTGATGCCGATCGGGCGGTGCCAGGCGAGCAGCGTGGGATAGCGTGCGCTCGCGGTGGACAGCATGCCCGCGCCGATGAACAGCATGGCAAGGATCAGCACCGCCATCGTCCAATGGAGCAGGCGGGCGAACGGAGCGAAGCGCGCGGTCATGCCCGGCCTCCCTTGGCGGCGAGGGTGAGTGCGTCAGGGTGCGGCCCTTCGACCGCACGGCGGCGGAAAGACGCCGAATAGGTGGCGGAGCGCGCCGGCAGCAGTGGATCGTCGGACGCGGCAATCCCCTCCGGCAAGACCAGCGGATCGAAGTTGACATCGCGGCAGCCGCCGTCCGCCTCGGTTGCGGCGCGATCCAGCACCAGCGTACCGACGTCGATCCGTCGGCGGTCGGCGGGCCAGGTGACCGTCGCATTGTCGGTCCGGTCGCCGGGGTTGGCCAGCACGACCACCAGATGCCAGCGCAGTGGCCCCTGCTTCAGCCGCGCCACCGCATCGTCGAACAGGAAGTCGACGGGCTGCTGGTCGAGCGTCGCCTTGTCGAGCGCCGCGAAGGGCGCCTCCGGCTCCATCTGCCAGCGCACGGCATGCCGGGCACCCGCTCCATCGACGAAGCGGAAGGCGTTGATGCTGTAATAGGTGCCGTTGGCAAAACTCGACGGCAGCGGTGCGTTCGCCAGATAGTCGAGGAAGGCCTTCGTCTCCGGATGCTGGCCAAGATAGGCCTTCATCTTCGCGGGATCGGGCTTGTGGGTGGCCGGATCGGGCCGGCTCGCGATCTGGAGCGCCACGAAGTCCGGCGCGTTGGCGACCGGGAAGACCGGCGTATGATCGAGCGCCATGCGCCACTGCTCGCCGCCGGGGAGGCGGAACAGCAATGCCATGGAGTGGAAGACGTTGCGCCCGTCTGTCGCGAACGGATCGCTGCCCCCGGTCGAGAAGCGCCCGACTACGGGATAGGAGCCAGCGCGGAAGACCGACGCTCTGGAAAGCGGCACTCCCTGCCCGTTCGCGTCGAAATGGCCCGAAACGCAGAGCCCCTTGGCGTGGGCACGGCGCCAGCCAGGATGACGCCCGGCATTATATTCCAGCGAATTGGCGAGTGTCCCGCCCCCGATCCGCCCAGGGATGAGCCAACCGCCGACCCAGGCGAAGGCCAGCGCCACCAGTGCGACGATCACGGCGATGAGCGCCAGCGGCGCAAGCGGGCTGCGGCGCGTCTGGGTGGGCGGCATCGAGATCCTCCGGGAGGAATATGTGCGGCGTCGAAACGTTCATCCACTCGATAAGGCCATGATGCAAGACATGATCCGGATCGTCGAGCCACGGATCAGCTGGTGGCAATGCCGCGCGGCCTAGGCCGATCGTGTCCCGCGATCGGGACGCAATGCGCCCGGCCGCACGCCATAGCGCCGCAGCATCGCCCGGCTGAACGCTGCCTCCGACTGATAGCCGACGTCGGCCGCGATCTCCCCGATCGAAGCGTGGCCGCGCTGCAGGCGCTGCCGGGCGAGGCTCAGGCGAAGGTCGGTCAGGAACGCCAGCGGAGCGACGCCGGCCGCCGCCCGGAAAGCGCGAACCAGTGTAGCCCGTGACATGACGGCCTGCAGCGCGAGCTCCTCGAGCGTCCAGTCGTGCGCCGGATCGCGCACCATCGCCAGAAGCGCGCGCATCGTCCCGCGCTGACCCAACAGCCGCAGCACCCCCGGCGACGTGCTGACGGCATCAAGATGCGCGCGTAGCAACATCACGAACAGGGCGCTGGCCAGATCGGTGGCGATCGCGGCCGCGCCGGGTGCGTCGGAATCCAGCTCTTCGTGGATCCCTTCCAGTATCGTCTGCAGGCGGCCATGGCCGAGCCCATTCGCCGCACGCAGCACCACCACGTCAGGCAGTACCGATACCAGCAGGCTTTCAGGCGCAGCCTCGAACTGCAGGCGACCACAGATCAGTTCGACGTCCTGCTCGACGTCGAGACTCTGCTTCACCCGGATCGCGTTGCGATATTCGGTGCGCATGATGGGGCGGCCACGAGCGGTGCCAGGCGCCAGCGCCCGGACGACATGGGGATCGCCATGCGGCAACAGCAGCACGTCGCCAGCCTCGAGCAGAACCGCGCCATGTCCCACCCGGTCGATCAGGCAGCTCCCCTTGGTGATGATATGGAAATGCGCCCAGCCCGGCCCTTCGGCGTCGTGCGGCGAAGCCCAGTCCCCGCCGAACCGGCACAGATCATCGAGCACCGGCCGCACCCGGAGCAGCGGCGCAAGCACGCTCAGCGGATCGTCCGAAAGCGCATCTGCCATGGCCCTTCTCCCGATTTGATCCGCACGGCCATGCCGTTGCGCCGCCCGGCGATGCCGTCCCGAAACCCCACGCTCTAATTTCCTCGCATCAAGCAAGGAGGTTGTCATGCACATGATGGACTGGAACAATTATCGCGGCCAGGTCGTCGCCGGTGTGGGTGACTTGGCCAAGCTCAGCCCGGACACGGTGCGCGGCTATGCGATGCTCGGCGGCGCCGGTGCCAAGACCAATCATCTCGATGCCAAGACCCGCGAGTTGATCGCGCTGGCGGTCGCCATCTCGCTGCGCTGCGACGGCTGTATCACGGTGCACGCCGAGGCCGCGCGCAAGCTCGGCATCACCCAGGAAGAGATCGCCGATGCGCTCGGCGTCGCGGTCAGCATCAATGCCGGCGCCGCGCTCGTCTATTCCACCCGCACCCTGGACGCCTTCGCCGCGGCCCAGGAGGCCTGAGCCCCACAAAGCCCAAGGAGAAACATCATGCTCCGTCTCATCAACCAGGGGCTCGGCATCATCGCCAGCCCGAACTCCAACCGCGTCGGCATCGGCGCGATGAAGATCGCGATCGCGATCATCTTCCTCTGGATCGGCTTCCTGAAGTTCCAGCCCTATGAGGCGGACAGCATCACGCCGTTCGTCGCCAACAGCCCGGTGATGTCGTTCTTCTACGAGCATCCCAAGGACTATAAGCCGCACCTCACCAAGGAAGGCGAGCTGAAGCCCGAACAGCGCGCCTGGCAGACCGAGAACAACACCTATGGCTTCTCGAAGGGCCTGGGCACGCTGGAACTCGTCATCGGCGGCCTGACGCTGGCCGGCCTCGTCTCGCGGCGGCTGGGTCTGGTCGGCGCCGCGCTCGCCTTCGCCACGCCGTTCGTCACCCTGTCCTTTCTGGTCACCACGCCGGAGGCTTGGGTGCCCGCGCTGGGCGACGCGCAGCACGGCTTCCCCTATCTGTCGGGCGCAGGTCGCTTGGTGATCAAGGACGTCGCG
>DATGEV010000154.1:0-17620 GCA_035309885.1 Sphingomonas sp. | reverse complement strand
GCCGATGCCGGGCTGCACATCGCCCCACCAGCCATGATAGGCGCCGCAGAAGCGCACCACGTGGCTACGCTTGGTGTGATAGCGCGCGAGCCGCACCGCCTGCATCACAGCCTCGGTGCCGGACATATGGAAGCTCATCTCGTCCATGCCCGAGATCGCCTTCAACCGCGCGACATTGTCCGCGACGACCGGGTGATAGGCACCCAGCACCGGCCCGAGCTCGGCGACCTGCGCGGCGCCCTCGGCGATCATCGTCTTGTAGGCGTCGAAGCCCATCAGGTTGACGCCGTAGGAACCGGCGAGATCGTAGAAGACATTGCCGTCGAGATCGGTGATCGTCACGCCATCGGAGGAGGCGAGGAAGCTGCCGGCCGAAAGATTCTCGCGCACCATGCGGCTGAACTGGAAGGGCACACGATAGGCGCCGGTGAACTGCAGGTCGGAGAGCCCGGCCGCGGCCTCCTTGGTCAGCGCCGCCGTCTTGGCGAAGCGCTGCCTGTAGAGCGCGGACAAGCGCAGGAAGCCGGCCTCGCGCTGGCCGGCGATATCGTCCGGCGCGCCATCGGCGCGGAAGAAGCGGCGCTCGTCATAATTCCAGGCCGGGATCAGCCCGGCGACCCGACGCGACATGCGCGCATGGCCGGCGAGCGAGCGGTGTTTGGCCCGCGACAGCATGAGCCGTGCGCGGCCCTTGGTGGCGGCAGTGGCGGCGACAAGCGCGCCCGCGCCCCACAGGGCGAGAGGCTGCGCGGCGAAGGCGGTGATTTCAGTTTCCATGACTTGGCACAGGCACGAAAAACGGTGACGGCATCATGACATTGCGCTCCGCCCTCGCCCGCATCGGCGGGAATGAGGATCTGAACTTCCTGCTCACCAACCGCATCCCGCGCCGGATGGCGACGAAGCTGATGGGCTGGCTCTCGCCGATCGAGCAGCCGCTCGTCCGCAAGGCCTCGATCGGGCTGTGGCGGCTGTTCTGCGACGTCGACCTGAGCGACGCCGCCGACAGCCGCTTCAAAAGCCTCCACCACGCCTTCACCCGCGCGCTGAAACCGGGCTCGCGCCCCGCCGACCCCGATCCGGACGTGCTGGCGAGCCCGTCGGACGCAATCGTCGGCGCCTGCGGACGGGTCGTCGACGGGCAGCTCATCCAAGTGAAGGGCATGGACTATGCCCTCGCCGATCTGCTCGGCGACGAGACGCTTGGCGCGCCCTATCGCAACGGCAGCTTCGTCACGCTCCGGCTGACCGCGGCGATGTACCACCGCTTCCACGCGCCGCACGACCTGACGGTCGAGGAGGTGCGCTACATCTCCGGCGACACCTGGAACGTGAACCCGATCGCCTTGAAGCGCGTCGAGCGCCTGTTCTGCCGCAACGAGCGCGCGCCGATCCGGGTGCGACTGGATCGCGGTGGCCACGAAATGCTGCTGGTGCCGGTGGCGGCGATCCTGGTGGCGGGGATCCGCTTCACCTTCATCGATCTGGGGCCGCAGCATATCCGCGACGGCGGCACACGTCCTATCCCCTGCTCGGCGCACATGGCCAAGGGCGAGGAGATGGGCTGGTTCGAGCATGGTTCGACCATCATCGTCTTCGCTCCGCAAGGCTTCACGCTGGCGGATGGGATCGCCGAAGGGACGCAGATCCGCGCTGGCCAACCCCTGATGCGATTGCCATCTTGACATTTCGAACCATATTGGTTATATATCGAGACGTTTATGCTGCCCGAGGCCAGAGTGGGCATGAGCGAGGTCCGGGTTGCGGCGTGTTGCACGGCGCCACCCCGATCGGCCGGCGCGGAGCCATCCGGTATTCAGCCGAAGCTTCGCAACCCTGCTGCCTTCCGTAGCGCCGCTCAGCCACCTTTGACGGGCGGGCACCGTCGGCAGCCCCTAAGTCCGGACGCGATCTGAACCATCGCGAGACTTCCAAGTCGTCCGGCACCAGATGCCCGTGGCAAGGACGCGCCGGCCGTTTCCTCCTGATCGCTCCTGACGGGAGAGGTGTGTGCGAATTTCCTACAAGGATCGCGACGGCGTTCGACGGTCGGGAATCCGGCGCGGACAATTTCCGGCGCGATGAGTGTGTCTTTCTCCCGCCGGAAGCGTTATTCTCGGCACCACGAGCGAGGTGACTGCCATGTCTCTTAAGGACGTAGAGCAAAGGATACTGGACGCGGCCGGGATGAAGCGTGAACCCGATGACCCCAACGAGTTCATTCCCATCCGGACTGTCCCGCGTCTCGCTAAATTCGGCCTTGTCGCCGCGACGGTGGCGGCTACCGCCGTCTTGCTGGTGATGGCGCTTGCCGAGTAGCGGGTGCCGACAGGGCACGCGAGGGAGATAGCGGCAATCACGCCCTATCGCCCAAAATCCGCCTGACCAAAAACCATCATCCTCTGCCGATCGCGGCAGGCAGCACGACCGACCCGAAGCGGGTTCGTGCCCCGCCCACTTGCAGACATTCGGCGGCGCTGCCACCTTCGTAGAAAAGGAGGACTACGTTGTTCAAAATCATGTCCTTCCTGGTGTCCTTTGTCGCGGCGTGGATCGTTGCGGATGGAGCCAAGACTCTGTTTTCACTTGGTGAAATACCCGCGTCTGTGCTGTTTGGCTTCCTGCTGGGGGCAATCAACTGGGCGCTCATTAGGATGTTAACGAACCGAGCAACCAGCGACCGATAGCGGCAGCTAACCACCCATATCCGCCCCAGCCAACCACTCACCCCGCCGGCGGCGTCTTTGAGGGTTCCCCGGTTTCTCATCCAGGCTCAGGGTGTGTATCCGGCGTTCATTCGGCGACTATGGCAGCCACTGATGCGATGACCGGGCCGCCCCGAACAAGTGAAAGGCGGCGTACCCGATGGGGCACGCCGCCTCTGTCCGTTCCTCAGATCGGACGGGTCGGATCAGCCGACGCGGCCATTATGCTTGGCGCGCCAGATATGGGCGCTGGCGCGATTCTCGCGGTGCTGGAGAATGCGGCGATCCTGCCGTGTGAGGTGGCCGTTGTCGCGGTCGCGCATCCGCGCTTCCTGACGGTCGATCGAGCCCTGCTGGTGCTCAAGTCGCACCGTCTCGCCGGAGGTCAGCGCGCCGCTGCGGATACCCTGACCGATCCGCTGCTGTTGATCGACATGCCGCTGGTCCACCGTCTGCGCCATCGCGCCGGATGCCATGCCCAGAACCAACCCCGCCGCCAGAATAGCCTTCTTCATGATCGCCTCCGAATCTGCGAAGCGCCGTTCGCTTCGGGAAAGCTGAATGCATCAACGCCTCTGAACGGCTCCGAAATGAACCTTGCAGCACGTGTTCAGCTTCGCCTCGCACTGTTGCGTCTGCGTCAGCTGACTGACGGGGCCTTCACGACGACCCCGCCCTTGATCACCCCCTTCACATCCTCCAGCACGCGGATGTTCTGGAGCGGATCGCCGGCCACCGCGATCATGTCGCCATAATGGCCGGGGCTGAGCGCGCCGATGTCCCTCTCCCGTCGCATCAGTTGCGCGGAGATCACCGTCGCCGACTGGATCGCCTGCATCGGCGTCATCCCGTAGCGCACCATGTAGGCGAACTGCCGCGCGCCGAGGCCATATTGATACACGCCCGCGTCGGTGCCGAAGCTCAGCTTCGCGCCCGCCTTCACCGCCTTGGCGAAGCCCTGCCGCTGCGCGTCGGTCGTCTCGCGATTCTTGCGGAGATATTCCTCGGGCATGCCGGCCTTAGCGCCCTCCGCGGCGATCCAGTCGCCGTCATAGATGTCCATGTCGAGCCAGACGCCGGCCTTCCTGGCCATGGCGATGCCCTCGTCGTCGATCAGCGAGGCATGCTCGATCGAGCGCACCCCGGCGCGGATCGCCGCCTTGATCCCCTCGGTGCCATGGGCGTGGGCGATGCAGTAGCTGCCGTGCAGCCTGGCCTCGTCGCAGGCGGCCTTCATCTCGTCGGGCGTCAGCTCCAGCGCGCCGGGCTCGCTGCCCACCGCCAGCACCGCGCCGGTGGCGATCATCTTGATGAAGTCGGCGCCATGCGCGAACAGGAAGTCGACCTTCTCGCGCGCCTCGTCGGCGTTGCGGACGGTGCCATACTGGAAATCTCCGGGGATCTTCACGTCCGGCGCAAAGCCCGTCACCGCGCCGCCGCCGCCGGGGATGGTGATGTAGGCGCCCGCCACGATCATCCGCGGCCCCTCCACCGTGCCGCGCTCGATCGCATCGCGCAGCGCGACATCGGTGAGGCCGCGATAGACGCCGACGTCGCGCACGCTGGTGAAGCCGGATTCGAGCTCCACCTTCGCGGTGGCGACGCCGCGCAGCACGCTCTCCGCCGCGGTGGAGCGCAAGGGCGCGATCGGATCGCCCTCGGCCGATCCGTCGGCGATATGGGTGTGGCAATCGAGCAGCCCCGGCAGCACGGTATAGGCCGACCAGTCGACCAGCCTGCCGACGATCGGTACACCCTGCCACGGGCCGACCGAAACGACGCGCCCATCGGCCACCTTCACCACCTGATCGGCAAGCACCCGCCCCAGTTCAGGATCGATCAGGTGGCCGGCATGGACATAGACCGTTTCCGCCCGCACCGCGCCGGACGCGAGCAGCGCCGCGGCCGCCAAAAGCCTTGCTGTGTACATTGCCGCTCCCCGTCGACGGGACGGGGCCGATAGCACGCTACCGGCCCCGTCCCGTCAGCCTCAGAACTTCTGGCCGAACCGCAGGCCGAAGAATTGCGGCTTGATCGGGTAGAGACGGGCATATTGACCGCAGATCGTCGGTGCGCACACCGAGTTCTTGCTGAGGATGCCCCGCTTGTCGAAGGCGTTCTGGATGAAGGCCGAAAGCGTCCAGTTGCCCCGCCCGGTGCCGGCCGAGAAATCGAAGGTGGTGAAGCCCTTGGTCGGCCCCAGCACGGCCTCGCCCGCCGTCGTCAGGTAGGAGAGCGTGCCGCTCTGGTGGTTCACGCCGGCCTGGAGGAAATTCTTGAGCGCCCCCGTTTCGAATTCATAGCGGGCCGTCGCATTGATCTTGAACTTGGGCTGCACCGGCAGGCGGGTGCCCTTCGGCGCCAGCACGCCATTGGTGCACGGCGCCCTCGGGGTGATGTTCAGGGCTGGATCGAATGCACAGAAATCCTCCGTCAGCTTGGCATCGACATAGGTGCCCGACGTCGACAGCGTCAGATGGTGAAACAGGGTCCAGTTGATGTCGCCCTCGACGCCGCGCGACCGGGCCTTGCCGGCATTAACCGTGTAGAAAATGCCAAGGATGCCAGGCTCGCTGTACTGGACATTGTTCCACTCCTCCCAGAACAGCGCGCCGTTGAAGCGCAGCGTCCGGTCGAGCCAGCTCGTCTTCCAGCCCACCTCATAGTTGGTGATCGTGTCCGCCCTGTAGGGGGGATAGCTCTGCAACTGGCCGAGGGCGAAAGCGTCGCGGTTGTTGCCGCCGGGGCGGAAGCCGGTTGAATAGGTGAAATAGACCATCCGCGCCGGATCGATCTTCCAGCTCAGATTGACCTTATGGGTCTCGCCCGTCTCGTTATACTTCTTGTTGATGTTGGGGCATTGCTGCGCGATCGTGCCCGTGCAGCCGAACAGCGTTATCTGCCGGTCGACCGCTCCGGCCCCGCCGGAGAAACCGTAGAGCGTGTTCTTCGCCATGAAGCCGCGGATGCCGGCCGTCACCGTCAGATTTTCCAGGATGTCGTAGGACGCTTCGCCGAACACGGCATAATCACGGTCGACGCGATGGATGTCGGTGAAGAACACGTCGTTGCCGTTGCTGCCCGGAACCGGCGGGCTGAACGGGTTCACCGCGGTCGACAGGCCCGGGATGATATAATCGGCGATATGATCGTTGGTCTGCCGCTGAAGGAACATGCCAGCGGTCAGGCGCCAGCGGTTCTCGACCGGCGAGCTGATACGGAATTCGTGCGACTGCTTCGTATAGGTATCATGCGCGTGGTAGGTCTGCGTCGGGTCGATATCGTTGCCGAGCGCATCCTTGTAGAAATTATAATAGTTGTAAGTCGCATCGTACGCGACCGAGAAGTAAGAATAGTCCTGTACGTTATCGACGGTACGGTTGAAGTAGGATCCAGAATAGGTGACGTCCCAGTCGCTGACCTTGCCCTGCAGGGTGAGCGAGGCGATATACCAGTGATCCTTGTTATGGTCCGGCGTGAAATCGTGGACCTGCAGATCGCCGGCACGGGGATCGTAGAGGAAGGTGCCCTTCGCCTTCTGGTGCTGATAGATCACCGACGGCGTCGCCGTCCAGTTGTCGCTGAGATCGACCTTCAGCGCCGCGCGACCGCCATAGGTCTCGACGCTGTTGAAGTCTTTCTTCACGAATTTCGCGTTGTCCGGGAAAAAGTCGTCCGGCAGCGGCGCGGTCGAAAAATAAGCCGGGTTCGGGCTACCATCCGGCAGGAAGCCGGGCGTCGTC
Source organism: Sphingomonas sp. (assembly GCA_035309885.1). Taxonomy (GTDB): domain Bacteria; phylum Pseudomonadota; class Alphaproteobacteria; order Sphingomonadales; family Sphingomonadaceae; genus Solisphingomonas. The sequence goes on along the minus strand of DATGEV010000154.1, from coordinate 11,172 downwards.
CGCCGATAAGGTCGGTTGGGTTCATACTGTCCGGTGATCGGATTGAAGACGGTGCGCCCGTGACTGTGCGTGTTGTCGATATAGCCGCCGTCCTTCTCGTAGAAGCCGACCAGCCGGATTGCCATCTTCTCGCCGAGCGGCACGTTGACAAAGCCCTCGGCCTTGCCGCCGCCATTGCCCTTGCCGAACTTGTTGCCCTCCAGATCGTAGCCGGCCGAGAATTTGGAAGTATCGGGTTTGTTGGTGATGACGCGCAGGGTACCGGCCAGCGAGCTTGCGCCATAGAGCGTACCCTGCGGCCCCGACAGCGCTTCGACACGTGCGATGTCATAAGCGTGCATGTCGACCGATCCGAAGATCGTAGTGACAGGTATCTCGTCGATATAGAGGCCCGCGGTCGGTAGCGGGCCGGACTGCAGACCGTCGCCGCCCGTCGCAATGCCGCGGAAATAGAGCTGACTCTGCCCTGGACCGAAGGACTGGTAGCTGACGCTCGGCAGGAGCTTGGCGTAATCGTCAAAGGCAGCAACCTGATGCTGGCTCAGCACTTCGGGGCTCAACGCCTGGATCGAGATCGGAACCTTCTGCAGGCTTTCCGAACGCTTGGTGGCCGTCACGATGATCTCGCCGGGCTGGGGCACGTCGGCGGCGGCGATCTGGGCCGGGGCGGTGCTTGCCTGCTGCGCCAGCGCCGGCGCCGCGGCCAGCAGCGAGGAAGACCCCAACAGAACAGGGATCGCGGCTCGAAAGGCCTTGCGAGAAGGCGACGTCACAGCAAACGACATACGATTTCCCCCACTTATTATTCGGCGAATTATTCCGCCTTTTTTCCCTGATACGATGATTGTCTGTCAGGCTCCCTCTTTGCACCGCAGACGTCAACTCCGTCCCGTTGCAACGCCGCAACAGTCAGCCGGAAAGCGCCGGATAGTGCGCGTCGAGCCCGCCCAGCACCGCCTTGAGCGGACCCAGCCACGGCTCGAAATGCTGCCACTGTTCGAGGCCCTCGCGGAAGATTGGGCGGCGCACCTGTTCGGAACTCGCCGTCTGCACCGCGCGCTCGGTTTCCCAGAAGCGCAGGCAGGCAGGATCGAACGACAGCCCGCAATAATCGAGCAGCGCGCGCACCTGCGCCTCGGTGTCGGCCACCATATCCTCGTGCAGCACGCGATGGACGCGCCCCGGCAGCACGGCGTCGACATGCGCCATCGCCGCGACATAGTCGGCATAATAGCGGCCGATATCCTCCAGCGAGTAGCTGAAGCTCTGCCCGCGCGCGAAATGCTGCTTGAAGTTGGAGAAGCAGCAGCCGAGCGGGTGCCGGCGCGTATCGATGATCTTGGCGTTGGGCAGGATCAGCTGGATCAGCCCGACATGCGCCCAGTTGTTGGGCATCTTGTCCACGAAGAAGGGCCGGTCAGTCTTGCGGTGGACACGGGCGCGGGCAAGATATTCCTCGCCCAGCGCGCGCAGTTCATCGGCGCCGAGCGTCGCCAGCGCCTCGGGATAATGCGACGGATCGGCACGCAGCTTGCGGCCCGACAACCGCTGCGCGAAGGCCATGATATCCGGCAGCTCGCGCGTCCCCTCGACGAGCGGATGGCTCGCCAGGATCTGCTCGACCAGCGTGGACCCCGATCGCGGCATGCCGAGCACGAAGATCGGATCGGCGGCGTCCGCGCCATGCCCCGCCCGTTCGGCGAAGAAGGCTGGGGTGAAGAGCGCCTTCGAGCGCGCAACCAGATCGCTGGTTTCGTCCGTGGCATAGTCGATACGCAGCCGCCGCAGCCGGTTGCCCTCGGCATAATGGCCGAACGACCGCTCCCACAGGCCGGCATCCTCCAGCGCCTTGCCCAGCGCGAAATGGAGATGGAAGCGATCCTCCGCACCGATCCCCTTGTCCTCGAGCGCGCGCTCCATGCGAGCGATGTCGTCGTCGGCGAAGCGCACGGTCTTGAGGTTGGCGAGGCTCCACCACGCCTCGCCCAGCCCGCCGCGCAGATCGATGCTGCGGCGATAGGCGGCGATGCTGTCCGGCTGGCGACCGACGGTCTTCAGCGCATGGCCGTAGCTCATCCAGATCATCGCATTGTTTGGCCGCTGGCGCAGCACGCCCTCGAACTGGGCAATCGCCTCACCATGGTCGCCGATCCGGCTCAGCACGGCGCCCTTCAGGTTGAGATAGGCGGGATTGTCGGGTTCGTCGGCGAGCAGCCGGTCGAGTTCTTCCAGCGCCTCGGGCGCGCGATTCTGGCGATGCAGCACGGTCGCGAGGTTGAAGCGCGCAGGCAAGAAGCTCGGCGCCAGTTCCACCGCACGGCGCAGCAGATTCTCGGCGTCGACATTGCGCCCCAGCCGGCCCGCCAGCTCGGCCAGCATGCGGATCGCGGCGACATCGGTAGGGTGGCGCGACAGATAGGGCTTCAGGATGCGCTCGGCGACGGGAAGGTCGTTCTCAGCGAGCGCCGTCGCTGCCTGGCGCAGCTCGGCGTCATAGACCGACGCGCGGACATGGCCCGCATAGGCCGCGTCCGCCCCGGTCCGATCGCCGGCGAGCATGAGCTGGTCGCCCAGCGCACGCCACGCATCGGGGGAATCCGGGTCATGCGCGGTGGCCTGCCGCAGCGCCGCGATCGCCTCGTCCTGCCGCCCGAGCGCCGCCAGCGCATGGCCCAGCAGCGCCAGCGCACGCGGCTGGCCGGGCATCACGCGCAGGATCTCCCGCGCCTGCTCGGCCGCCATCGCCGGGTTCTGCTCCAGCAGGCGCCGGGCGTGACCGAGCGCGACGTCCAGCGTGTCGCGAGGATCCGGTACGGTCGATGCCATGGCGATCAGGCTCCCGTGACGAAACAGCGCTTATCCATGCGCCGCCCCCAGCAGCGCGTCGAGCCAGCGGCGGGCGATCCCGATCGCCTCGGCCGGCGTGAACACGCTGTCGTCGAGGCAGAGCTCCAGCCACAGGCCGTCGATCAGCGCGGTGATCGCTATCGCCTGCAACCGGTGATCGCCCGACAGCCGGCAGGCGGCAAGCAGCCGCTCCACCTCGGCACGATAGGCCGCGTAGGTTTCGGCGTGCGCGACCTCGACCAGCGGCATCGACTTAGTGAGGCTGAGCAGCCCGAGCCAGGTCGCCAGCAGATCGGTGTCCATCACCGGCGGCTGGAAATTGCCCGCGACATAAGCCGCCAGCCTCGCCCGCGGATCGTCCCCGGCCCGCTCCACGGCGGCGGCCAGCGCATCACCCACCTGATCCGACACCTGACGATAGGTGGCCGCCAGCAGCGGCTCGACCCCGTCGAAATGATGCGTGACGAGCCCCGGCGACACCTCGGCCTCGGCGGCAATGGTCCGCACCGAAACCCCGCCCGCGCCATGCTTGGCCAGCGCGCGCGCGGCCGCATCGATCAGCGCCTGGCGTCGCTCGGCCGGTGCCCGCCTGTATCCGGCCCGCGCCATCTTATTTCGACGAGAGCGTGGTGAGCAGGCTGCGCCACTGCACCAGCGCACCCGGGATCGCGGCCAGCGGCACGCGCTCGTTCAGACCATGGGCGAAATCGTCGGACGGCTTCAGGAACACCGCCGAAACGCCGTAACTGGGCACGCCATTGGCGCGGAAATAGAGGCTGTCGCTGGCGCCCGCCGACATGTTGGGGACGATCGGTACGCTCGGCTGGTTGAGCTCCACCGCCATGCGGACCGCCGCCATCACGTCGGCACGGAGCGGCGAGGCATCGCTCGCGGTGGGGTCGCCGATCGTGGTGATGGTCGCGCCCGGATCGGCGACGACCTGCTTCAGCGTCGCCTTGACGTCGGCGATCTTCACACCGGGGAAAATCCGGCAGTTGACCGACACCGTCGCCTTCTGCGGCAGCGCGTTGAGCGCATGGCCGCCCGACAGCATCGTCGCGACGCAGGTGGTCCGCACCTGGCCGATATATTCGGGATCGGCGGACAGCGTCGCCGCGGCGGCGGCGTCCTTCGGGTTGGCGGCGAAGCGCTTCATCGCCGCGCCGAGCGGGCCGGGCGTCTTCTCGGCGGTCGCCTTCAGATAGGCGATGGTGAGCTCGTTGGACTGGACCGGAAACTGATAGGCCGCGATCCGGTCGATCGCCTTCGCCAGCCGGTAGATCGCATTGGTATCGACCGGGCCGGGGCGGCTGGAATGGCCGCCGGGGCTGGTGAAGGCGATCTCGAAATCGGCATAGCTCTTCTCGCCGGCCTGCACGCCATAGACCATCGGCTTGCCGTCCACACCCACCGCGCCGCCGCCACCGTCGCCGTTGAGCACCAGCTCGGCGCCCTTGAGCTTCTGCGCGAGCACCTTGGTCGTGGCCATCGCGGTTTCCTCGTCGCCTGACAGCGCGAGGACGATGCTGCGCTTGGGCGCATAGCCCTCCTGCTTCATCTGAAGGAGCGTGGTGACCACCATCGCCACGTCGAACTTGTTGTCGAGCACGCCGCGCCCGTAGACATAGCCATTCTCGACGACCGGCTTGAAGGGATCCCGTGTCCAGTCCTTCGGGTCCGCCGCGACGACATCCATATGGTCGGAGATGACGATCGGCTTGAGGCTCGTGTCGCTGCCCGCCCATGTGACGGTGAGCGCCCCTGTCTCACCGACCGGATCGAAGGCCATGGCCGACGCCGGGAACCCCGCCTGCTGGAACAGGCCGGAGAGATAGGTGGCGAAGGCGGGCACCTGATGGTTGCCCTCCACCGTCTTGAAGCTCACCGCGGTCTTGAGCAGATCCAGTGCGCGATCGGATTCGCCGGGCGGAGGCGATGCCGCGAGTGACGCGGTCGAAATTGCCAGCAGACCCGCCGCCATCGCGGTCTTCGTCCCACGCACCATGCACGCCCCCAAATAGATGCTGTCTCGTTGTTGGACAAACGTATCGCTACGAATCGTCCAGTCAACACGACTGTCACATCATGGCGTGCAATGCCGCGAGCAGCCGGTCGATATCGTCGGACCTGTTGTAGATATGCGGCGCCAGGCGGATGCAGCCCTCGCGCGCGTCGACCAGGATCGCCGCCTGACGCAGCGCGGCGAGCGCCGCCGCCGGGTCGTCGACCGCGATCAGCACCGTGTTGCCGCGACGATCGCGATCGCGGGCCGAGCGGATGCGCGCCGGCGGCAGCGCGTCGTGGATCTGCTGGATCAGCCCCTGATTATGCGCGTGGATCGACTCGACACCGATATCGAGCAGCACGCCGATCGAATGGGCCGCCTGCACGAAGGGCAACACCGACGGCGTGCCTCCCCAGAAGCGCGCCGCATCATCGGCAGCGCGGAAGTCATGGATGTCGAAGGCGAAGGGGTTGGCATGCGAGAACCAGCCCACGTCAATGGGCTGCGTCTGCGCCAGCACCGTATCGGACACCCAGAGGAACGCCGCCCCCGGCCCTCCGCACAGGAACTTGACCGAGGAGCCCACCACGAAATCGGCCGACCAGCCGGCGACATCAACCGGCACGACCCCCGCCGTCTGAACCGCATCGACGACGCTGAACGCGCCGCGCTCGCGCACCAGGCGGGTGATCGCATCGACGGGCAGCCGCGCGCTGCGGTTCGAGAAGGCGTGGGTGACGATGGCGAGCTGCACATCCTCGGCCAACGCCGCTTCCCACACCGCGACGTCCTCCACCGCCTCGCCACGCGGAAGGAAGCGGGTGCGGTAGCCGCGCGCGGTAGCCGCCGCCGCGACGAAGCCGATCGAGGGAAAGTCCTCCTCGCACAGCAGGATGACGTCGCGCCCAGCCCGTTCCGGCAGCGCGTGGAGCAGCTTGGTGACCGCGCTCGAGACATTGACCTGCGGGCAGATCTGGTCCGCGCGCGCGCCGATCAGCCGGGCGACGCCGGCCCGGAAAGTCCCCACCACCTCCAGCCAGGCCGGCCAGGAATCCCCGCCCGCCATGCGCCAGGGCTGGTAGAAGCCGGCACGCACCGCCTCCTCCGACCCCACGGGAAGGCAACCGACCGAATGGCTGAGCAGATAGGTGCCGGCGGGCACGTCGAAGCGCGATCTCATGGCAGTGGGTGGTTGCATCACCGGAGCCCAAGTGCAAGGCAGGCCCACAAGGAGAGCGGAATGGGTAGTGTCGCCGAGCGTTTCGATGGCTGGATCCGGGGTGCCTTCGTGGCCCTCAACAGCGAACTGGAGGATCTCTATTTCGCGCAGGACGATCGCGGCAATGTCGAGGGCGTAGGCGACGCGCTGAAGGCCCAGCTGCGCGACGAGGGCCATGAGCATGTCGTGGCACTCTGGCGCGAAGGAAATACCGGCGACGGCTTCGAGAGCGCGTTCGGCGTACTTGGCAATGTCGGCATGTATCTGGCGGCACTGCGCCGGCACGAGCTCACCAATCCCGCGCGCGAGGAGCGATCACCCTTCCGCGAGGCTTCGTCGCTGGCGCTCGACGTCGGCGCCTCGATCGGCATGGCGCCGCGCTTCGCCACCGCCCATCTCGCCACGCACAACCGTGCGATCGCCGGCGTACGCAAGAGCTTCACCCACCTGCCCGACGAATTCCTGTTCATCGACGAGAATGCGCGCGGCATCCTCGCCTTCCAGCGCGCAGCCGACGCGCTCGGCCGTGTCGTGCCGCTGGGCGTCACCAATCCGGTGGTGGACACGCTGTTCGCGGCCGCCGCCGACGCGCTGCGCGAGGTGATCGCGATCAACACCCGCCTGTTCGAGCGGCTCGACGTCGACCGTTTCTTCTGGAGCGTGCGGCCCTATTACAAGCCCTATCGGGTGGGCCGGCAGGAATATCGCGGCGCCAATGCCGGCGATTTCTCGGGGATCAACGAGATCGACCTGCTGCTCGGCCTGTGCCGCGCGAGCGACCCCTATTATGCCCAGCTTCTGGTCGACAAGATGTACTTCATGCTGCCCGGCGACCAGGCGCGGCTGCGCGACACGATGCGCCAGCGGAACCTGCTCGACGAGTTCCTGGCGCTGCTGGGCGAGGCCAAGGCGGACTGGTTCCAGGCCAATGCCCGCGCCTTCCTGGAGGTCTGCGACCTCTATGCCGACACCGCGCGCCAGCATCATGACGCGCTCGTTCGCCGCTTCATCGAGGGGCCGGCCCAGGGATTGCCCGAGAACCGCATGGCCGGCCTCACCGCGTCCGGCCCGCCACTCGGCGTGCTGATGCGCTCGCTCGAAACGCTGCGCGACTTCCGCACCGCCGCCCAGCGCCCCGATCTCGAGACCCGGGCCGACGACATGGCCCGCTTGCGCGCCGCTATCGCCTAAACGCCCGTAACCGGCGGCTGGCCCAGCGCGGACCAGTCGCGCTCACCGCCATCGGCCGCGATCAGCCGGTCCATGCGATCGGCGATTAGACGCGCGAACGGCACGTCCGCATCCGGCCCGGCGGCGTCGAGCGCGAAGCCGACATCCTTGCGCCCCAGCCGCATCGGGAAACCCGCCGGCCAGAAACGCTGTTCGGCGATCAGGGGCGCATAGACGCCCATGATCCGGCTGCCGAAATTGGTCTCGATCAGGAAATCCGCCATGCGGGATGCCTCGACACCATGCGCGCCGACGACGCGGAACGCCTCGGTCATGGTCTCGATCAGCGCCGCGATTGAGAAGTTGGCGGCAAGCTTGGTGGCCACCGCCATCTTGGGCTCGGCCCCCATGCACAGCACCTTCTGCCCGATCACGTCGAACAGGGGCTGGCAGTGCGCGATATCCTCGTCGGCGCCCGCGGTCATGATCGCCAGCCCGCCGGCCGCCGCGACATTGGGCCGGCCTAGCACCGGCGCGGCGACGAAGCGCTGGCCCCGCGCGCGATGCTCCTCGGTCAGCCGTTCGGTCAGCGCGATGCTCACCGTGCTGCACGAGATGTGCAGCATGCCCTCGCCGGCGGACAACAGGCCGTCTGCCCCCTCGGCCACCGCCTGCAGCGCCTGATCGTTGGCCAGCATAGTGAAGACGATCCCCGCCCTGGCCGCATCGGCCGGGCTGCGCGCATGTCGCGCCCCGCGCGCGACCAGCGCCGCCACCTTGGCCGGATCGCGGTTCCACACCGCCACCGCATGGCCCGCATCGAGCAGGCGCCCGGCCATCCCGGCCCCCATCTGGCCGATGCCCACGAAACCGACATCCATACTGCGTCTCCTCGATGAATCACGCTTGCGCGACGGGGCCGCCCTGCCCCACATCTCATGCCATCCCCGGGCGCATGAACAAAAGGTCATCCTACTCTCATCGCAAGGCAAGCGCCCGCCCCCGACAAGGTCATCCATGGAAGCATATCGGCGTGCGACGCGCAGGGTGGAACGGAGACTGGCAATCGGCGTCATCGTCGTGGTCGGAGCGGCCGCGCTCGTCCTGACGCTCGCCGAACGCGGCACCTTCCACCGCTTCGGCCGCGCCGGCAGCCTCGTCGCCGCCATTCCCAGCCTCACCATCGGCGACGACAGCAGCGACCAGATGCCCGTCGTCACCAGCGTGCGATCCGACGGAGCCGCCGAGCGCGCGGGAATCCGCGTCGGTGACGAGATCGAGGCGGTCGACGGCCGATACGTCCACAACGTCGCCGCGCTCCGCGCTGCCGTGCAGGCGCAGAACGGCAAAGGACCACTAGCCCTTCATATCCGGCGCGGAGATGCGTTATGGACGATCGCGATCGACCGCTCCGAACCGGCGGCCGGAAACGCGATGGCCGCGACAGGGGCAACGAATGGCGCAGAAAATCCTGCTGATTGAGGACGATCCCCAGACCGCAAGCTACATCGTCAAGGGCCTGAGCGAGGAAGGCATGACCGTCGATCATGCCGCCAACGGCCGCGACGGGCTCTTCCACGCCACCGACGGCGGCTATGACGCGATCATCCTCGACCGGATGCTGCCGGGGATGGACGGCATGGCGGTGCTCGGTGCGATCCGCGCGGGCGGGATCCACACCCCCGTGCTGATGCTGTCGGCGCTGGGCGCGGTCGACGATCGCGTGGCCGGGCTCACCGCCGGGTCGGACGATTATCTCACCAAGCCCTTCGCCTTCGCCGAGCTGCTCGCCCGGCTGAAGCTGATGCTGCGCCGTGGCGGCACGGCATCGCAGCCGACCACGCGCCTGTCCTGCGGCGGGCTCGAGATGGACCTGCTGTCGCGCAAGGTGAAGCGCGATTCCCGCCCGATCGACCTGCAGCCGCGCGAGTTCCGGCTGCTCGAATATCTGCTGCGTCACAAGGACGAGGTCGTCACCCGCACCATGCTGCTCGAAGGCGTGTGGGATTATCATTTCGATCCCGGCACCAACGTCATCGACGTGCATGTCAGCCGGTTGCGCCGCAAGATCGACGATGGCGAGCCGGTGCCGCTGATCCATACGGTGCGCGGCGCGGGCTATCGGCTCGGCACGGAGGGCTGATCGCCGGTGCGCCTGCCGGCGATCCTCCGTTCGTCGACCGGTCGCTTCTTCGCGCTGGTCTTCATCCTCCAGCTGATCTCCGGCACCGCGCTGCTGCTGTTCGTCCGCCACATCATCGCCGACGAGCTGGAGCGCACATCGCGCACGCTGGTCGCCGAGCTGCGTGACGATCTCGTCGCCGACTATCGACGCGAGGGGAGCGAGGGGTTGCGCCAGCTGATCGCCGCGCGGCTGTCCGGCCCGCGATCGCGTGACGCCGCGGTGCTGCTCGACGACCCCGCGGGCAACCATCTCGCCGGCAACATCGAGGATTGGCCCCCCACCCTTCCGTTCGACGCCGGGTGGCAGGCGATCACGCTCTATCGTGTCGGACGCGACCGGCCCGAGCCGATGGGGGTGATCGCGTCCCGGCTGCCCGATGGCACGCATCTGCTCGTCGGCCATGTCATTGAAGGCGATCTGCGCGTCCGCCGGCTGACCGGAGAAGCGATGATCGCCGCACTGTTGCTGGCGGTGCCGCTGGCGCTGCTGGGCGCGATCGTGGCGACGCGGGTCATCACCTCGAACGTAGAACGCATCGCCGAGACGGCGCGCCGTGTCGGCATGGGCAACCTGTCCGTGCGCGTCCCCCATGACGAGGATAGCACCGACGCATTCAACGAACTGGCCGCGTCGATCAACCTGATGCTCGTCCGCATCGAGGCGCTGGTCGCCGAGCTGCGCGTGGTGACCGACTCGCTCGCGCATGATCTGCGCTCCCCCCTCACCCGTCTGCGCGCGACGATCGACCGGGCGATGCGCGAGACCGACGACGACGTGGCGCTGTCCGCGCTGGAGCGCGTCGGCTCGGAGGCGGAGACGCTGCTCGCCATGCTCGCTACCGCGCTCCAGATCAGCCGGGCGGAAGCGGGCATCGGCCGCGATCGCTTCGTGCCCACCGATCTCGGCCGGATGATCGAGGATCTCGCCGAGGTCTATGGCCCGCTCGCCGAGGAGCGCGGCTTCACGCTCTCGACCGAGGGACAGGCCGAGGCTGCCGTCCACCGCGAGCTGGTTGGCCAGGCGCTCGCCAATCTGGTCGACAACGCGATGAAATATGGGCGCCCCGGCGGCGCCATCCGGCTCTCTGTACGCGCCACCCAGAGCCAGGTGACGCTCGCGGTGGACGATGACGGCGCCGGCATCCCCGAGGCCCAGCGCAGCGAGGCGCTCCGCCGCTTCGGCCGGCTCGATCCCGCTCGCCAGCCGGGCGGCGCAGGGCTCGGCCTCGCACTCGCCGCCGCGGTTGCCCGGCTGCACGGCGGCACCATCCTGCTCCGCGACAATGCCCCGGGCCTGTCGGTCCGGCTCGAACTGCCGCGCGAGCAGGCGTAGTTGGGTTCAGCGCGATTTCCGAGTCAGCAGGTGATTCCACCTGCTTCGAAATCGCTTCGGCCGATCAGGCGCCTGCCTCGACGCGACCGGTGCGCTGGAGCTTGCCCCAGCCGACCCACGGCCCCGACAGCGCCGCGCCCACCGCGCGGATCACCACCGAATACATCAGCTGGCGATAGACGAAGCGCTGGGCCAGCAGCAGGAAGGCCGGGAAGCGCTGGCGGCGCGGCTCGAGGCGATAGGCGATCCAGCCGCAGATCAGATCGATCGAGGTGAAGGCCAGCCAGTAGATCCCCATGCGCAGCACATCGCTCTGCGTCTGCGCCCAGCCATGCTGGTGGACGCGGATGATCGTCGACACGATGCTGATACCGAGCGCCAAGTCGATGATCGGCGAGATCACAGCGAACGCGA
>DATGEV010000153.1:0-2383 GCA_035309885.1 Sphingomonas sp. | reverse complement strand
CGCAACGCGCTGCCGCCCAGTTCGCGATCCTGCTCGACCAACAGCACGCGCTCGCCCGCCTGCGCCGCTTCCATCGCCGCGACCAGCCCGGCCGGACCGCCGCCGACCACCAGCACGTCGCAGAAGGCGGAGCGGTGCTGGTAGCGATCGGGGTCGGCCTCGGTCGGCGCCTTGCCGAGCCCCGCGGCGCGGCGGATGACCTTCTCGTAGACCATCCAACGCGAAGGCGGGCCGAAGAAGGTCTTGTAGTAGAAACCCGCCGACAGAAAGCGCGCGACGAGACCGTTCACCGCACCCATATCGAAGCCGAGGCTCGGCCAGCGGTTCTGGCTCGATGCGACGAGCCCGTCATAGACGAACAGGTCGGTGGCACGGGTATTGGGCTCGGTGCGGCCCCCCTCACCCACCGTCACCAGCGCATTGGGTTCCTCGACGCCCGCCGCCATGATCCCGCGCGGGCGATGATATTTGAAGCTCCGCGCAACGAGGCCAACGCCGTTGGCAAGCAGCGCAGCGGCGAGCGTGTCCCCCGGCCGCGCGCGCATCGGCACGCCGTCGAAGATGAAGCGCAGCGTCTCGCCGTCGCGGTCGCCGATCCGCGCCGGGCCGCTCATCGATGCACCGCCGGATCGAACGCAGCGACGGACTCGATCGCATGGGTCACGCGATGGCGGCGCAGCACCAGCCATTGCCGGCAGCCGAGGCCATGACGCCACAGTTCATCGTCCAGCCCACGGGGGTTGGTGCGCGCATAGAGGCGGGCCACCGCGACCGCTGGCTCCATGTCGAGCGTCACGACCGAATCGAGCGTGCGCTCATAGCTGAACTCCACCTGCCCGCGCGGGCCGCAATGGGGGCAATCGATCCGCATCATCAGCGAAGCTGCGGCATGAAGCCGACCCCCGCCTCGTCGATCGTCGCGCCGACCGCGAAGCGATCGAAACCGAACGGTGCCGCAAGCCGGTGCGACTCCCCGGTCGCCAGCAGGTGCGCGTAGCACCAGCCCGATCCCGGCGTCGCCTTGAACCCGCCGTAGCACCAGCCGCCGTTGAGATAGAGCCCCTCGACCGGCAGCGCCGAGATGATCGGCGATCCATCGAAGCTCATGTCGGTCGTCCCCGACCAGCAGCGCACCATGCGCAGCCGCGACAGCGCGGGCACCAGCGCGATCGCCTCCGCCGCCGCCTTCTCGATCCGTGGCGGCAAGCCGCGCTGGGCGTAACTCGGGAACTGATCGGGATCGCCGCCGAGCACGATGCCGCCCTTGTCCGACTGGCTGATATAGCAGTGCAGCGATTGCGACATCACCACCGTGTCGATCATCGGCTTGACCGGCTCGGTGACGAAGGCCTGCAATGTCTGCGCCTCGATCGGCAGGCGGATGCCGGCCATCGCCGCCACCGGCCCGCTATTGCCGGCAACACAGATGCCGACCCGATCCGCGCCGATGCCGCCGCGCGTCGTCTCCACGCCGGCGATGCGCCCGCCGACCATGGAGAAGCCGGTCACCTCGCAATTCTGGATGATGTCGACGCCCAGCCGGTCAGCGGCGCGGGCATAGCCCCAGGCGACCGCATCGTGCCGCGCGGTGCCGCCGCGCCGCTGGATCATGCCGCCGTGGATCGGGAAACGCGCGTCCGGCGACATGTCGAGCAACGGCACGAGCTTGTGAACCTCGTCGCGGCTCAGCAGTTCGGCGTCGATGCCGGCGCAGCGGAGCGCATCACCCCGCTCGGCGAGCCGCGTCATGTCGCTGTCCGAATGGCCGAGGAACAGCGCGCCGCGCTGGCTGAACATCACGTTGTAGTTGAGCTCGTCGCTCATCCCCTCCCACAGGTTCAGCGCGAAATCGAACAGCGTGTGGAGCGCCGGCTGGCGATAGTTGGAGCGCACGATGGTCGTGTTGCGTCCCGTGTTGCCGCCGCCGATCCAGCCTTTCTCCAGCACCGCGATATTGCGGATGCCGTGCACCTTGGCGAGGTAGTAGGCGGTCGACAGGCCGTGGCCGCCGCCGCCAATGATGATCACCTCATAGTGCTTCCTCGGTGCGGGATCGCGCCAGGCGCGCGGCCAGTGACGCTGCCCGGTCAGTCCGCCGCGCAACAGCGCGAATGCCGAGTAGCGCATCAGGCTGCCCATCCCCGGCGCTCGCGCCAATCGGGCTCGAGCGTGGCGAAGCGCCCCAGCCCGAGCTTGGCGATGTCGGAGAAGGAACAGGCGCCCTCGACCACGAGATCGCGGATCGCATGGCCGCTCGCCGGCGACAGGCCGAAACCGACCCCTGACATGGTCGCGACGACGAGGTTGGCGGGATCGCTCAACCGGTCGATGATCGGGCGGCCGTCGGGGGTGTTCTCGATCACGCCGGCCCAGGAGCGGATGA
>DATGEV010000152.1:0-2978 GCA_035309885.1 Sphingomonas sp. | reverse complement strand
AGCGTACCGACGAGTTCACCGGCCAGATCAACTTCCAGCGCAACGAAGGCGTCACCACCGCCACCGTCGACTTGGAGGATCAGGACATCGACGAATATTACAACGGCTACGCCAACCGCACGCTGTGGCCGCTGTTCCACTACCGTATCGACCTGACTGAGTTCGAGCGCGGCTTCGCCGACGGATATCAGCGCGTCAACGAGCGCTTCGCCGACACCGTCCGCCCGCTGATCGAGTCCGACGACGTGGTGTGGGTGCAGGATTACCACATGATCCCGCTCGGCGACGAGCTGCGCAAGCGCGGCTGCCAGAACCGGATGGGTTTCTTCCTCCACATCCCCTGGCCACCCCGCCGCCTGCTATCGGCGCTGCCGCACGCCGCTGCATTGGTCGCAACGATGTTCGCCTATGACGTGCTCGGCTTCCACACCACGGAATGGCTCGAGGCCTTTCGCGACTTCGCCGTGCGCGAGATGGGCGCGACCGAGGGCGAAGACGGTGTGATCCACCTCGGCGATCGATCGGTGCACGCCATCGCCTGCCCGATCGGCATCGATACGCGCGAATTCGTCGAGGCCTCCGCGAGCCCGGCCGCGCGCCTCACCTACCGCCGCATCCGCGACAGCGCCGACGGCCGCGACATGATCGTCGGCGTCGACCGGCTCGATTATTCCAAGGGGCTGGAGGAGCGTTTCCTCGGCTATGAACGCTTCCTCATCGACCATCCCGAACAGCGCAAGGAAGTGTTCCTCCTCCAGATCGCGCCGCCGTCCCGCGGCGATGTCGGCACCTACCAGCGCATCCGCATGCAGCTGGAAGGGCTCTCGGGCCGGATCAACGGCGCCTATGCCGATATCGACTGGGTGCCGATCCGCTACGTCAACCAGGGCTTTCCGCGCCCCGTGCTGGCCGGCATCTACCGCGCCGCGCGAATCGGTCTCGTCACTCCGCTGCGCGATGGCATGAACCTCGTCGCCAAGGAATATGTGGCGGCGCAGGATCCTGCCGATCCGGGCGTGCTGATCCTCTCACATTTCGCCGGCGCCTCGCTCCAGATGAAGGAGGCGGTGCTGGTGAACCCCTACAGCGCCGAGGAAATGTCCGACGTCATCGCGCTCGCGCTCGCCATGCCGCTGGACGAACGGATCAAGCGCTGGCGCGCGCTGATGAACGTGGTGGAGCGCGAGGACGTGCTGTGGTGGCGTCGACGCTTCACCGGCGTGCTGATCGGGGACGAGCAGGCCGAGGCCGCCGAAGCCGCCACCCCGGCCGAAGCCGAGGATCAGGCCGGGTAATTCCCGTCGAAGGGCAAGATGCGCGCGGTCAGCCCGTGCCCCTCGTCAAGGCAGTACCAGTTGATGCTGATCCCTTCCGGGTGCGAGCGCGGACGGTAGAAGCTCTTCACCCCGCACTGCTTGCAGAAAATGTGCCGCGCCTTGCCGCTGCCGAAGCGGTAGGTGGTCGTCTCCCCCTGCCCTTCGACCAGCCGGAACTTGCTGTCCGGAATGATGAGGTGGTGATAGCCCGTCATCCGGCAGATCGAACAGTCGCAGGTGAGCACCTCCACCTCGGGCCCCGGAATCGAGGCCTCGAAGCGGACGAGCCCGCAATGGCACCCACCTTCGACGATCATCGCTGCTCCCCGCCTCAGGCCATCTGCGGCTGCGGGAGCGGGCCCAGATAGTCCAGCTTGCCGACCGGCACGCCCTTCATCCTGAGCAGCGCATAAGCGGCCGTGACGTGGAAGAAGAAGTTCGGGATCGCGAAACCCAGCAGATAGTCGCGGGCCGTGAAGTGGAGCGTCCCTTTCGGCATCTTGAGCTCGACTTCTGCATCCTCGCGGCCGTTCATGGAGCCGGCCGGCGCCGCCTCCAGCACCGCGATGGTCGCGGCGATGCGCGCCTGCAGATCGTCGAAGCTCTGCTCCTTGTCCTCCATCGGAACCGGCGCGAGATCGGCGATGCGGATCACCGCCAGCTTGGCGGCGTCGCTGGCGCGCTGAATCTGTGCGGGGAGCGGATCCATGTCCTCGATCAGCCGGGCTTCCAGAAGTTCGCTGTGCGCGATGCCCTTCTCATCGGCGAAGGCGCGGCCCTTCTCCAGGATCGCGGACAGGTTGCTGAGCGCGCGGATGAACACCGGTACGCTGGCTTCGTAGAGGGAAAGCGACATGAACGCGGTCCTTATTCCACCGTCACCGACTTGGCGAGGTTGCGGGGTTGGTCGACGTCGGTGCCCTTGGCCACCGCGACGTGATAGGCGAGCAGCTGCACCGGGATCGCATAGACGATCGGCGCTATCAGCGGGTGGACCTTGGGCATGGTGATGGTGGCAATGCAGCCCTCGCCGGCCGCCTCGACGCCGTCATAATCGGAGATCAGCACCACCTGACCGCCGCGCGCCTGCACCTCCTGCATGTTCGAGACGGTCTTCTCGAACAGCGGGCCCGACGGCGCGAGCACGATCACCGGCACATTCTCGTCGATCAGCGCGATCGGGCCATGCTTCATCTCGCCGGCGGCATAGCCTTCGGCGTGGATATAGCTGATTTCCTTGAGCTTCAGCGCGCCTTCGAGCGCCAGCGGATAATCCGGACCACGGCCGAGATAGAGCACGTCGCGCGCCTTGGCGATCGCGCCGGACATCGCCTGGATCGCCTCGTCATAGGCGAGCGCGCCGTTCAATGCGGCGGGCGCCTCCGACAGATGGCGCACCAGCGCGCGCTCGTCTTCGCGCGACAGGCGGCCCTTGGCGCGGGCGAGATTGGCCGCGAACGCCGCCAGCACTGCGAGCTGGCAGGTGAAGGCCTTGGTCGACGCGACGCCTATCTCCGGCCCGGCGTGAGTGGGAAGCAGCAGGTCCGCCTCGCGCGCCATCGTCGAGGTGGGGACGTTCACCACGACCGCGATCTTCTGGCCCGACGCGCGGGCATGCCGCAGCGCCGCCAGCGTGTCCGCCGTCTCGCCCGACTGCGTGAT
>DATGEV010000151.1:0-15330 GCA_035309885.1 Sphingomonas sp. | reverse complement strand
AGGGGGATGCCAACAAGGTCATCGCCCGCAAGCTCGGCATCGCCGAGGCCACCGTCAAAGTCCATGTCAAGGCGATCCTGCGCAAGCTCCACGTCCTGAACCGCACGCAGGCGGCGATCTGGGTGGTCAATCAGGGCCTGTTCGAAGAGCGGGCGCTGGCGGTCCTCGGCGAGGCGTAAGGCGGGCGGACGCCACGCGGAGGACGATGATGGAGTTTTCGCATGGGCGCTGATGCTGGCGATCGCGGCGCGCTGATCGGCGGGTGGTGAGCCCGCCCGCGTTTCGGTGACGCTCCCCGGTCAGTTGATGTGCAGATCGGCGCGCGCCCGCTTGCTGATCGCCCAGACGGCGGCCTGGGTGCGGTTGTCGACATGCAGCTTGCGCAGGATCGCCTTGATGTGAACCTTGACGGTGGGCTCGGCGATGTTGAGGCGGCGGGAGATCACCTTGTTGGCGTCGCCGTCCACCAGGCAGCGCAGGATGCCGACCTCGCGCTCGGACAGCTTGCGGCCATAGTCATGGTCGGCCCATTCGGTGGGCGTGGAGAGCGTGTTGGCGCAGATCAGATGCTCGATGGCGCGCGTCGGCAGGACTTTTTCGCCCGACAGGATCAGCTGGAACTGCCGCAACAGCGTCGAGAAGCCGATATCCTTGCTCAGGAACCCGCTGATCCCAAGCGCGATTTCGTCCTTGAGGAAGCCGAGGCTGAATTCGCCGCACATCAGCGCGATCTTCGATTGCGGGAAGCGGGCCTGCAAGGGCAGGGCGATCGCGCTCGCCTGCCGTTCGCCATCGGCCTCGATCAGGATCAGGTGAAGGGCAGAGTCACGCTCTGTCGGCAGGGAGGCAATGTCGGCGAACGATGTCGATGAGGCCGAGAGGTTGCTCCCGAGCATCAGCCGCTTCAACCCTTCCCGGCTCAGCTCATTGTCGCTCACGACGCTGATATGCGTGGCTTCGTTCATCGCAACGCTCTCCCCCTGGGTCCGGTCGACAGGGGCATGGCGCGGTCGGTGCGACCGCGCCATCTGTCGTTGCCGATGGTCTTCGCGTGATGATCCGTAGGGTGAAGCTGACACCGGGGCGCGTCATGGGAAAGCCCCTCGATTCGCGTGCGCGGAGGTCGTTGTGTCAATTTAGGACATGGTGACGCCTCTAATGGGCGTCGAAGCCGCGCGCCTGGGAGTTATCCGGATGCGTCCCGTCGCCGAGCTTGGCCTGCATCCCCTGCACGGCCTGCTCGTCGGCGCCGCCGTCGGTCCAGGCGAGTGTGATCGACATCCGGCGGTTGCGCGGGTCGTAGATGTCCGATGGTTGGTAGGGCTCGCGATCGGCGACGCCTTCGATGCGGACGAAACGATCCGCCCCCACGCCGCCATCGGCGAGCCGCTTGCGCGTGGCTTCCGCCCGCGCCGAGGACAGCGTCCAGTTGTTGACCTGTCGTCCGGCCGCGTAGGGGAGAGCATCGGTATGACCGCGCACGATCACGCCGTTGGGCACGTCCTTGATGGTGCTCGCCACCTCGCCGATCAGCTGGGCGGCGCGGGGCACGAGCTGGTCGGATCCCAGCGCGAACATCGAGAAATCGGCGCCATCGACGATATCGATACGCAGGCCCTCGGGAGTCTCGGTGAAGCGGACATGCGGCACGAGGCCGGTCAGCGACTTGTTGGCCTGCATCCTGAGCTCGATCTTCTGCTTGAGCGCGCGGAAGCGGTCGCGGTCGCGCGTGCGGGTCGCGGCGGCGCCTTCCTTGGCGCCGCCGGTGGCGTCCTTGGGGATGGTGATGCTCTTCGAGCCGGTCTGCGAGGCGCGGTGGGCATATTTGTCCTTGGCGACGATGCTGTCGCCGCCGAACGCGCCGTTGGAACCGGCCGACTTCTCGCGCATCTCGACGAGCGTGGGCGAGAAATAGTCGGCGATGCCCTTGCGCTGCTTCTCGGTGGTCGCGCCGAGGATCCAGAGCAGCAGGAAGAAGGCCATCATCGCCGTCACGAAATCGGCGTAGGCGACCTTCCACGCGCCGCCATGATGGCCGCCATGGCCTTCCCCGGTGACCTTCTTGACGATGATGATCTTGGGCGGCTCGGGTTCGTTCCGGCGCTTGGGGGCGGCACTCGCCATGGGTTAGCGACTGCGCATGCCGTCGAACACGTCGGCGAAGGCCGGCTGGTTCGAATGGCTGATAGACGAGCGCGCCGCCTCGATCACCAGCGGCAACGGATGGCCATGGAGCGAGGCGATGATGATCTGCTTCACGACATGGTAGATCGCCGCGTCGCCCTCCACCACCTGCTTGCAGCGTGATGCGAAGGGGCCGACGATGCCATAGGCCAGCAGCACGCCCATGAAGGTGCCGACCAGCGCCGAGCCGATCATCGCGCCGAGGATGGCCGGCGGCTTGTCGATCGAGCCCATCGTCTTCACCACGCCGAGCACGGCCGCGACGATACCGAGCGCGGGTAGCGCGTCGGCCAGCGTCTGGAGCATCTCGGCCGGGCGGATGGCGTCGTGATGGTGGGTCTTCAGGCTGTTGTCCATCACCTCCTCGACCGCATGCGGATCGAGCGTGCCGGACGAAACCACGACCAGCCGCAGCGTGTCGCAGATTAGGTGGACCAGCGTGGAATCCTTGAGGAGCCTCGGATATTCAGCAAAGATCGTGGACGATTTCGGATCCTCGATATGAGGCTCGACCGCGACGGGGCCGCTGGTCCGCAGCATCTTCATCAGCGACGAGACCAGGAAGATCGCGTCGAGATAATCCTGCTTCTTGTACTTCGGGCCCTTGAATACCTGGCCCAGGCCGCCGCTGAACTGCTTGAGCTCCTTCATCGAGTTGCCCGCCACCAGCGCGCCCACCGCAGCGCCGCCGATGATGATCATCTCGTGGGGAACAGCCTCCATGATCGGGTGCAGGTCTCCGCCGGTGAAGGCGAAGCCGCCGAACACCATGACGAGAAGCACGACCAGACCGATCGCTGCGAACATAAGACCCACAACCCTTGTTTGACGTGCGTCGGATCGGAAGCCCGGCGCCGTTCCTGCTTGCCCTTGATGAATAGCGGGCAATCGGAAACGAAACCCTAAGCTAACGCCGCATAAACCGTGCCCCGGTGCGACGTCGGCTCAGCTAATCTTGTCGAAAAGCGAATTCTTTCCGATGGTTGTCAGAACCGCCTGCGCCGCGCTCAGGATCGTCATCTTGCTCGACATCGTGGCATAGGCCTGGGTCGCGTCGGTATCCTCGAGTCCCGAACGCTCGCTCGCCAGATTGGTCGCCGAGTTGGCGAGCGCGTCGCTGGCGTTGTTCAGCTGGTTCTCGCGCACGCCGATGTCCGCCTGCGCGTCGGTGATGTGGCTTGTGGCCGAGTCGAGATCATCGAGCGAGGTCGACATCTGCGCCGCGTTGCCGGACTGCAGCGCGCTGATCGCGTTGGACAGGATCGTGTCGATGTCGGTGGTGCTGCCGCTCTTCAGCGTCACGCTGCCGAACACACTGGTGTAGCTGTCGGCGGCGGCGACATTGCTGCCCTTGCCGATCGGGATCAGCGGAGGCTGCCCGTTCTGGACATAGAGCGGATTGCCGCTCGAATCGGTCTGGTTGGCAAGTGTTTGCAGGCTCTTCCGGATACCTTGGAGCTCGGTGATCAGCGCCTGGCGATCGCTGGCGTTGGCGGAGCCGTTCGAGCCCTGGAGCATCGCTGTCTTGGCCTGGACGAGCGCCGTCTGGACGC
Source organism: Sphingomonas sp. (assembly GCA_035309885.1). Taxonomy (GTDB): domain Bacteria; phylum Pseudomonadota; class Alphaproteobacteria; order Sphingomonadales; family Sphingomonadaceae; genus Solisphingomonas. The sequence goes on along the minus strand of DATGEV010000151.1, from coordinate 11,593 downwards.
TGTCGAGATTGGAGTCGACCAGCGCCGACGTCGCCAGCGCCTGCTTGACGTTGGTCGCATAGGTGTTCTCGTCGGTCTGCTGCCGGCCGATCTGCGCGATGCGCGCGGCCGCCTGCGGATCATCGGAGGCGACATGCACCTTGATGCCCGACGAGATGTCGGTCTGGAGCTGCGCGATCTGCGCTTCGAGCGCCTGCTGGCGACTGATTTCGGCCGAGAGGCTGTATTGCGAGTTGAGCATCCGGGCTTTCCTCAGAACAGTTGGAAGATGGCTTGCATGGTGTCCTTGGCGACCTGGATCACCTTCGCCGCACCATTATAGGCCTGCTGATAGCGGATCATGTTGGCCGCTTCGGTGTTGAGATCCACGGCGGAGCCGGCATCGCGCGCGGTATTGGCCGATTCGCTCGCCGAGGCCGCAGCGGTGTTGGCGGATTTCGCGGCGGCGACCATCTGGCCCTGATCGGTGACCATGCCGGCCCAGCTCTGTTCGACGCCGGCCGCGCCACGCAAGCTCGAGAGGTTGAGAAGATTGCCGTTCGCCGCGCCGCCCGAAAGGCCCGAGGCGATGGTGGTCGGATCCGAGGTGGTGATCTTCATCGACGCCGCATCGGTGCCGGCCAGCAGCGGGGCGCCGCTCGTCCCGGCGGGCGTCACGCCGGCCGCCTGCCAGCCGTTGACCGCGTTGATGAAGTTCGTCGCCATGACGTTCAGCGAGTTGCGACGGTCGGCCACGGTGGAGGCGCTGTCGATCAGACCGCCCAGTTCGCCGCCCGGCGCGGACACGGCCTGCGCCGACCCTACCGACACCGCCTGAAGCGAGAGCGTCCCGTTGGCGCCCGCGGTGAGGGCGAAGCGTGCGCCGGCCACGCTGGCATCGTTGCCGAGGCCGGCGGTGAGCTGGATCGGGCTGTTGGCCAGCGAGACCGTCGCGGTGCCATTGCCCTCGATATGGACCGAGAGGCCGACGTGGTTCGACAGATCGTCGATCAGCTGGTCACGCTGATCCATCAGATCGGCCTGGGCGGAGGAACCGTCGACCTGGTGGACGAGCGAGGCGTTGACCCGGTCCAGCGCATCGAGATCGGAATTGACGGTATGGACGCTCGTCTCGGCCGCGTTGGCAATGCCTGTGGAGGTGTCGGCCAGCGCCCCTGCGGTCGTGCGGAAGGACGCCGCCGCCTGATCGAGCGAGGCGAGAAATTGCTGGCGGCTGCCACTGTTGCCAGGGTCCGCGGCAAGCTGGTTGCCCGCGTTGAAGAAGGCCGTCGCGGACTGGCCGACGCCGGTCGTGGTGTCGTTCAGCGCGGTCTCGGCGTTCGAGAGCCAGGTGGTGTGCGCGCTGGCATAGCCGGCCTCGCTCGCCGCGCCGCGTGCGGCCGCGGTGCGGTAGCTGTCGGTTGCACGGGTGACATTGACCGCCAGCACGCCGCCGAATTCGGTGCGGGCCGTGTAATAAGCCTGGGTCGCGTCAGCGGCGATGTTCTGCTGCAGCGTGACGCCGCGGCGGGTGTAGCCCGGCGTATTCGCGTTGGCGACGTTGTTGCCGATGACCGCGAGCGCGTTCGCATAGGCGCTGATGCCCGATTGGCCGAGGCCGAGCAGGTCGCTCATGACTGGCCACCCGTGCTGCCGGTGCCGCCGGCCGCTTTAGCCGCGATCGGCCCGACCTGCTTGAGCAGCATCTCGGCGATGCCGAGCACGCCTTTCTGCGCCATCGAGTCGGCCATCTTCGAGTCCGCCATGTCGCGGAACTGGTTGGAGGCTTCGTTGTCGAGCATGCCGTCGCCGGGCCCGGACTGGCGCATCGCCCCGATCATCTGGCGCAGGAACACCGCCTCGAACGCCTGCGCGGCGGACTTGAGCTTGGTCTGCTGCGCGGTCGCCTGGGTGTCCGGCGTGGCGGCGAGGGGCGAGGGGGAGACTGCCTGGATCATAGGATGATCAAATCCGCTTTCATGGCGCCGGCTTGCTTCAGCGCTTCAAGGATGGCGACGAGGTCGGCTGGGGAGGCGCCGATGGCGTTCACCGCTTTGACGATGTCGGCCAGGCTGGCGCCTTGGATCTGGAATGCTGGCGATGCCTTCTCCTCCACCGAAATCGCGCTGTTCGGCGTCACCACGGTCTGGCCGTTGGAGAAGGGCGCAGGCTGCGAGACCCGAGGCTTCTCGTCGACCTTGACGGTCAACTTGCCATGACTGACGGCGGCCGGCGCGATACGGACCGCGCCATTGATAACGACCGTTCCCGTCCGAGCATTAACAACCACCCGTGCGGGGGCGTCGGCAGGCGTCACCTGGAGGTCTTCGAGCTCGGCCATCAGCGCCGTGCGGCTCTCGGCGCCGGGGGGCGCGGAGATGGCGACGGTCTCGGCGTCGATCGCCTGGGCGCGGCCGGGGCCGAGCGTCTTGTTGATCACCGCGGCGACGCGCTGGACGGTGGTGAGATCGGCTTCGGAGAGGTTGAAGTTGATCGTGGCGGCAGTGGCGAAGCCGGCGTCGACTTCGCGCTCCACCGTGGCACCGCCGGGGATGCGGCCGGCGGTCGGCACGTTGACAACGACGTTCGAGCCGTCGGCCGCCGAGACGCCGAGGCCGCCGACGGCGAGGTTGCCCTGCGCCATCGCGTAGATCTGGCCGTCGGCGCCGACCAGTGGCGCCATCACCAGCGTGCCGCCGCGCAAGGATTTGGCCTTGCCCAGCGCGGAGACGGTGATGTCCAGCGTCTGACCCGGCTTGGCGAAGGGCGGCAGATCGGCGGTGATCAGCACGGCCGCAGCGTTCTTGGTGGCCGGGTTGACGCCCGGCGGGATCTGGAGGCCGAAGCGCGAGGCCACGCCCTTCATCGCCTGCGTCGCATATTCCAGGCTGTCGTCGCCGGTGCCCGACAGGCCGACGACAATGCCGTAACCGGTCAGCTGGTTGGCGCGCAGCCCCTGCCAGGTGCCGAGATCCTTGATCCGGTCGGCCTGCGCGGGGGCGGCAGCGAAGCTGGCCATCGCCGCCAGGCAGAGGAGGAGACGCTTCAAGTGGTGATCCTCAGAACGGGCTGACACGCGAGAAGAAACGGCCCAGCCAGCCCTGCGAGCTAGCGCGCGCGATCTCGCCCTTGCCGGTGTAGGTGATGTGGGCGTCGGCGACGCGCGTCGATGGCACGCTGTTGTTGGAGTCGATGTCGACCGCACGGACCATGCCCGAGATCTGGATCGTCTCGTCGCCACGATTGAGCGTCAGATGCTTCTCGCCGCGCAGCAGGAAGGTGCCGTTCGGATAGATCTGGGCGATCGTGACGGTGATCGCGCCCGACAGCTGGTTGGATTGCTGGGCCGCGCCCTTGCCGCTGAACTTGGCGGCGCCGGAGATCTGCGTATCGGTCCCAGTGAAGAAGGACAGCGGCCCGGTCGTCGGCGGGGTGATGCCGATATTGCCCGAACGATCGGTCGAGGCCGAGTTGGTCTTCTGCGCCTGCGTGTTCTCGATCAGGATGATCGTGACGAGATCGCCCACCATTGCCGCGCGGGCGCCCGAGGTGAGCGGGGCATAGCCCATCGATGCCTGGAAGATCGCGCCATTGGCCGGGGGCGCCGGCGTCGGCGGCGCGAGCGTCGGCGCATATTCGTTGACCGTCGGCTCCTTGTGGCGCGCAAGAGCTGGGGTCGGCATCGCCGTGGTGGCGAGCGCGACCGCGCCGAGCGCCAGCCGGAGAAGGGGGGAGCTGTTCGTCACGGTCCTGCCGATCACATGTTCTGGTTGGAGTATTGGAGCATTTCGTCCGTCGCCTTGATCATCTTGGAGTTCACCTCATAGGCGCGCTGCGTCTCGATCATGTCGACGAGCTCCTGTGTCACGTCGACGTTTGAGGCTTCGAGCGACCCCTGCAGCAGCGTGCCGCGGCCATCGACACCGGCATCGCCGAGCTGCGGTGTGCCGGATGCCTGGGTCTCGGTCAGCAGGTTGCTGCCGACCGCCTGCAGGCCGCTCGGATTGACGAAGCTGGCGAGCTGGATCTTGCCGAGCTGGGTAGCCTGTGTGGAGTTGGGCGTGGCGACCGACACGGTGCCGTCGGCGCCGATGGTGAGGCTCGAATAGCCCTGCGGCAGCTGGATGTTGGGCACCAGCGCGCGGCCGTCCTGCGTCGTGATCTGGCCTTCCGGCGAGACCGTGAAGTGGCCGTCGCGGGTGTAGGCGATCGTGCCGTCGGGCTGCTGGATCTGGAAGAAGCCGGCGCCCTGGACCATGACGTCGAGCGAGGCGCCGGTCTGGTTCATCGCGCCTTCGCTGTCCGAACGCGACGTGCCCGCGATCTTCACGCCGGAGCCGAGCGACAGGCCTTCGGTATATTTATCGTTGCCCGACGATGTCGCGCCCGGCTGCGTCATGTACTGATAGGCCAGGGTCTGGAAGTTCGCACTGTCCCGCTTGAAGCCGGTCGTGTTCACGTTCGAGATGTTGTTGGCGATGACGCGCATGCGCTCCTGCTGGGCATCGAGGCCGGTGCGGGCGACATGAAGGGCGGCGTTGGTCATGGAAGGTTACTCCTTCGGCAATTTCGTGTGGGCCCGGATCAATCGGGCAGGTTCATCAGCTCGGCGGTGGAGGTATCCATCTCCTTGGCGCCGGAAAGCATCTTCACCTGGGTTTCCCAGGCCCGGCTGGCATCGATCATGTCGGTCAGCGTCTTGGTGACGTTGACGTTGGATCCCTCGAGCGACCCGGCGGTCACGCGCGCATTGGGATCGGAGGGCAGCGCGCCGCCGCTGGCGACATGGAACAGCCCATCCTCGCCCTTGGCGATCTTGGATCCGGTGGCGGAGACGAGCTTCAGATGATCCGTCTCCACCGGATTGGCGGGATCGCCGCCCAGCGGCACGATCCAGACCACGCCGGTCTTGTCGATTGTGATCTTGTCGGCCGGGGGCAGTGTGATCGGGCCGGCGTCTCCCATCACGGGCAGGCCATCACCGGTGGTGAGCAGGCCCGAGTCTGAGAGCTGGAGGTCGCCGCGGCGGGTATAGGCCTCGGTTCCGTCGCGCGCCTGCACACCCAGCAGCGCATCGCCATTGAGCGCGACGTCGAGGTCGCGTCCCGTGGCGACGCTGGTGCCGCTGCCCATGTCGGCGCTGTCCCGGCTGTCTGTCGCCTGCGCGCGGGCGGACATGCCGCCGCTGCCGTTGTCCAGATAGACTGCCTCGCTGTTGGTGAGGTCGCCCCGGAAGCCGGTGGTGTTGACGTTGGCGAGATTGTTCGCCGTCATCGCCTGCTTCTGCATCAGGGAGCGCATCGCCGAAAGCGAGGTGTAGATCAGCCGGTCCATCGCTGGGGTTCCGTCCTATTCCGCCGCCGTCATCACTGCATGTTGATGATGGAGGAGAGCATCTGCTTGTCGGTGTCGATCGCCTTGGCGTTCGCCTGGAAGTTGCGCTGCGCCGAGATCAGGCTGACCAGCTCGGTGGTGAGGTCGACGTTCGACATCTCCAGCTCGCTCTCCGCGATCGTGCCGCGACCGTCGGTGCCGGCCTCGCCGATCTGCGGCGCGCCGCTGGAGCCGGTCGCCGTCCAGTTGGTGTCACCCGCCTGGTGCAGGCCGTTGGGATTGGTGAAGTTCGCGACCGCGAGCTTGCCGATATTCACGACCGAACCATCCGAATAGCTGGCCTGGACCAGGCCCTTCGGATCGATCGCGACGCTGTTGAACTTGCCGGTCGTGTGGCCGTCCTGGGTCACCGAGACAGCCGAGAAGCCGAACGCGCCCTGCTTGGTGGCGGTGCCGTAATTGGCGGTGATGGTGAGTGGCGCGACCGCGCCGGTCGGCTGCACCGAGCCATAGGCGACCGGGGTGGTCGGCGCGGTCATCACGCCGTTGGTGTCGAAGGTGAACTGCAGCGGCGTCGTCGGCGTCGCGCCACCGGTCGGGAACACCTCCTTGTCGCCCACATACATATGGGCGTCCCAGGTGTTCGAGCCTGTAATGGCACCGGTGACGGGGTCGACGCTCTCCTTGCCGGTGCGGACATAGTAGATCGACGCTGGAATGGCGTTGCCGCCCGTGTCGTAGACGGTGGTCGAGGTGGCGTTGTTGTAGCTCTGCGGATCCTTGGGATCGAACGCATAGGGGTTGGACGCCGAGTAGTTGCTGCGACTCGCCGGAAGATCGGCGTCCGACGGGAAGTTGATCAGCAGGCTCATCGAACCGGTCTGCTTGGGCGTGCCGTTGGTCGCCGGGATGTGCAGCGTCTGCAGCGCGCCGAGGCCGGTGGCCGTGACGTTGCCCTGCGGATCGACGGGGAGACCCTGGACCGGGTTGCCGTTGGCATCGGTGATGTTGCCATCCGGATCGGACGAGAAGCTGCCGTTGCGGGTGAAGCGGACCTGGCCGTCGGAGGTGGACTTGGTGACGAAGAAGCCGCCGCCGCTGATCATCGTGTCGAGCGAGCGGCTGGTCTGCGAGACCGAACCCTGCGAGAATTCCTGGCTGATGCTCTTCAGGCGCGTACCCGAACCGACGATCGAATTGGCGGCCTGGTAGGGCGACGACGAGATCAGGTCACCGAACTCCGCGCGGCTCGACTTGAAGCCGATCGTGCCGACGTTGGCGATGTTGTTCGACGTGACGTTGAGGTCGGTCTGGGCCGCGTTGAGGCCGGAGAGCGAGGTGTAGAAGGACATGGGATGGGCTCCTCAGTCGAAAGGGATCAGGACAGGCTGAGAACGTCGGTCGGCGCAACCGTACCGAGCGAGGTGGAGATGGCGGCGCTGCTGCCTCCGGCGGGCGACTGGACGCCCGTCACGGTCGCCCAGGTGGCAGTATCCGGGGTGATCGCGCCGGACGTGCCGGTCGCCGAGACGACGACCTTGAGCAGGCTGGTGGACGCGGTGCCATCGGGCAGCTTGCCATCCCACGAAAAGTCGACGAGGCCGGCCTTCTGGCCGTTCAGCGTCTTGGAATAGACCGTCTTGCCGGTGCCATCGACCAGGCTAAGGCTCATGCTCGTGGCGTCGCTGGGCAGCGCGATTTCGCCGGCATAGCTGCCATTGGCGAGCGGCGTCGCGGTGGACGAGGAGACCAGCACCTTCTTGCCGACCCACCCTGCCGCGTCGCCGATCCGGTTGCCGGTCAGCTGCGTGGTGAGATCCTTCAGCGACTGGTTCATCTCGGTGATGCCCGAGACGGTCGACATCTGGGCGAGCTGCTGCACCATCGTGCTGGTGTCCATCGGCGCGGTCGGATCCTGCTGCGTCATCTGCGTGGTGAGCAGCTTCAGGAAGCCGGACTGATCGATGGTCTGGCTGGCCGTGCCGCTCGACGTTGCCGCTGGTGGCATCAGGCTCGCGAACGGCTTGCTGGCGTTGTTGACGGCGGTCATTTTTCGATCCTGAGCGTGTCGAGGGTGAGCGTCTTGGCGGTCTGCATGACCTGGACGTTGTTTTGGTACTGGCGCTGGGTCTCGATCATATCGACGAGCTCGGCGGCGCTATCGACGCCGGCATCCCAGACATCGCCATTCTTGTCGGCGAGCGGGTTGGACGGATCGTGCCGCCTGGTCGGCTCGGTCGCGGACTGCACGACCTGCGACACCTTCACCGTGGCGACGCCCGGCGCGTCGGACACTTCGGTGAACACCGGCTTCAGCGCGCGAAAGGCGCCTTCCTTGGTGGTCGAGACGGTGCCCGCGTTCGCCATGTTCGACGCGATCGCGTTCAGCCGGACGATCTGTGAAGACATCGCCTGGCCGGCGATGTCGAAGACGGACATGGGGGAGCTCATCGCTTATTCTCCCTTGAGCGCCTGCATGAGCGACGAGACGTCGCCCTGCAGGAAGGAAAGGGTGCTTCGGTAGGCGACGGCGTTTTCGGCGAACTGGGTCTGTTCGACCGGGAGCTCCACCGTATTGCCGTCGAGCGAGGCTTCGACGGGCACGCGATAGCCCATCGCGCCGGAGATGGCGCTGGTGGTGCTTGCGGCCCGGCCGTTCGTCGCGTCGTCGAGCGCCTTGGCGAAATCGATGTCGCGCGCCTTGTACCCGGGGGTCGAGGCGTTCGCGATGTTGGAGGCGAGCATGGAAAGGCGCTGCGAGCGGATCTGCAGCGCGGCGCCATGGATGCCGAAGAGCGCGTCGTTGGCCATAAAATTTCTTCCGTCTCGCCCCTAAATCTTTCGCCGCTGCTGCCGTCCTTGGTGTTGAAGGGATCGGCTTCGGCGGTTCGCCCTGTTTGATGCAATGGGCGTGCCAATTCTTGCGGGGCGATCATGGCGCGGGGGATTTCCGGGCGCTGACGACGGGAGCGGCAAGCTTCTGCCGGCAGGCGGCAAGTTTTTGCCGGTCGTTTGCCGGCGCGTACGCAAGCAGGGGTTGAGAAAGGCGGGGGCGGTGAACGGCGCGATATTCCTGGATCCGATCGCCATTTCCCTCGTCTTCGGCGGCGCCGTGCTGGTGGCCGCGCTGCGCTCGACCGGAGCGGACCTGATGCGCGCGATGGCCGCGCTCAAGCCGCTCGTCACGATACGTGCGGATGCCCAGGCGCAGGCCGCGCGCGTCGCCGTCAACCGCATCGTCGAAAAGACCAGCGCCAGGGGAATCGCAGCGGCGGACCGGGTGCCAGTGGTCGAGCGCTTTCTCGCGAAGGCGGCGGCGCGGCTGTCGGATTCCCGCGATCCGCGCGATTTTGCCAAATGGACCGAAACCGAGCTTTCCGCCCGTGCCGAGCGCCATGCCGCGGCCCATGCGGTCTGGCGGTCGGTGGCCGACGCGGCGCCGGCAATGGGCATGATCGGCACGGTGATCGGCCTGATCCGCATGTTCGCGGCGATGGACGATCCGGCCGCGATCGGGCCCGGCATGGCGCTGGCGCTGCTCACCACTTTATATGGCGTCATCGTCGCCAACTGCATCGCGGGCCCGATTGCCGCGCGTCTCGAAAGGCTGAGCCGCGCCGAGCTGCTGTGGCAGAAGGAAGCGCTCGAACGCCTCGCCGCGGTCGCGCGCGAGGAGTTGGCGGCTGGTCCGCCGGAGAATCGTGTCGCGCGGATCGAGGCGCGGCTGCGCGTCGTGGCATGAGGTTGCCGGCCTTCTCGACCGGCTCGCCCGAGCGCCAGCGCTGGGCACTGAGCTTCGCCGACCTGTGCCTGGTGCTGCTAGGATTTCTGCTGCTTCTCCAGGCGCATAGAGGTGATCCTGCAGCGCTGGGCGCGGGCCTGCGCGCGGCCTTCGGCGCGCCGCTGCCGCGTTCGATCGAAGAGGCCGCGGCGCCGCTGTTCGAGCCCGGCGAGGCTGTGCTGCTCGATCCGGCGCGACAGCGTTTCGCCGCACTCGGCCACGAGGCCGCGGATGGCAGCGCGTTCGTGCATGTCGACAGCATCGGCACCGACGCCGATGCCCGCCGGTTCGACGCCTGGGAGCTTTCGGCGGCGCGAACCGCGGCGATCGCGCGGGCGATCCAGTCGGGCGGGCTGGCCGCGGGACGGATCGATCTGGCGGTCGACGGCACCGGCCCCGCAGCCGCCGGGCGCGGGCAGCGGGTGCACGTTACCATCACGCCACCGAAAGGCTGATCGGCACAACTGGCACGCTGCTTGCTTGAAATGCGCCCGTATGACGGGAGCATCTTTCATGGCACGCAAGGCTCTGGCCTTCCTCTTCCTGCTGCTGGGCACACAGGTGATGGCCGGGCCGGTGTTCGCCGCGGCCGGCGCGGACGGCTTCGAAAATCTGGATAGGCTTGAGGGGCGTCTCGTCGGCGCGCTCAACGCGGACGTCGGCCAGCCCGGCGGCCCTGCCACGCATATCGACCGGCGCCTGAAGCTTCAGTCGTGCCCGGCTGCTGTCACTATCGATCCGCCCGCGCTCGGCGCCGTGGCGCTGCGCTGCGAGCCGCTCGGCTGGCGGATCCGCATCCCCCTGACCCACGGAGCGGGCACGGCCGCGTCGGGCGCGGGCTTCGTGCCCGTGGCGGCTGCTGCGCCGTCCCAGCCGGTGGCGATCAAGCGCGGTGACCCGGTGGAGCTGGCCGCCACGCGCGACGGCTTCACCGTCACCACCCAAGCGGTCGCGCAGGAGGATGGCCGGATCGGCGGGCGCATCCGCGTTCGCCCCGAAAAGGGCAGCATCATCATTGGCGAGGTGGTCGATGCCGGCCGCGTTCGCGTGACCAGCTTCTGAAGGTGGAGAGGAGAGCATGATCAACGGTATCGGTCTTTCGACCGGCGGCTCGCTTGCCAGCGTCGGCGGGCACTCCGCCGCCCAGCGTGGCGAGGCCGCGCAGCGGACCTCGAACCTCACCGCCTCGCCCGAGGATCGCGCCGCGGTTTCCACCACGGTATCGCAGATCGCAGGCCAGGGCGCCCCGGTCGCTGTCGACCGCGTGGCGGCGCTCAAGGCGGCGATCCGTTCGGGCCAGTATCGCGCCGATCCCACGGCGATCGCCGGCGGCATGATCAACAGCGATCTGGGCGCCAGCTTGTGAGCACGGCGGCTCTGGAAGCGCTGATCAGCGAGCAGAAGGCGCTCATCGCCGCGCTCGATTCCGATGATGTCGAGGCGATCGCGCAGCACACAGCGGGTGTGGACGAGGCGCTCGTCCGCATTCGGGCGCTCACGCCGCGCTTCTCCAGCAGCGAAGCCAAGGCGCTCGTCGAGGAGGCGATGCGGCTGGCCGATGCGGCGCGGGTGCGCGTCAACGTGCTGGCGGACCTGACCTCGCGTCGCCTGGCGCGCTTCGCAGCCGCGACCGGCAAGGGCAATGCGGCCCCCACTTATGGTCGTGACGGCCGGCTCGGTCGCTGACCGGAAAGTGGCACGGTGCTTGCTTTAGAGTAGCGTGAGTAAGGGATTGAAATGACGCTGACGATTATCCGGGGCAATGGAGAAACGGGAGGGGCGGGGCCGGTTGGCGGTCGCGTCCAGAACGCCATTGCGTCGGCGTCGGCGAGCACGGGCGTCGACTTCCACTATCTCTACCATCAGGCGAAGGTGGAGAGCGGCCTCAATCCCAATGCGCGGGCGACCACGTCGAGCGCGTCCGGCCTCTACCAGTTCACCGAGCAGACCTGGCTCGGCACGATCAAGAACCATGGTGGCGAGCATGGCCTGAGCTGGGCCGCCAACGCGATCATGCGCGGATCGAACGGGCATTATTATGTGGCCGACGATACCACCCGCCAGGAAATCCTCGCGCTCCGCCAGAGCCCGGAAACCTCCGCGGCGATGGCCGGCGAATATGCCTCGGACAACAAGGGCATTCTCGAGGCGAAGCTGGGCCGCGATGCGGGCTCGACCGATCTCTATATGGCGCATTTCCTCGGCCCGGCCGGCGCGACCCGCTTCCTGAAGGCCAAGGACGCCGATCCGGATCAGCCGGCCGCCGCCGTCATGCCGGCCGCCGCGCGCGCCAATCGCTGGGTGTTCTACGACAAGGCCGGCAACCCGCGCAGCCTCGAGCAGGTCTATCAGCGTTTCGCCGCGCGCTTCGAGCAGTCGACGCCGGCGGCGACCATGGCGAGCGCGACGGGTTCGGACACCAGCAGCGACAGCGCCGCCGATATCGCGCGCATGCAGCTCGCCGCGCTCAACGGCACCAGCGAAGGCACGACCGTCACC
>DATGEV010000150.1:0-4054 GCA_035309885.1 Sphingomonas sp. | reverse complement strand
AGCCTCCCATCGACCGGGAAACTCCACCGCGCGATAAAGGGTGAGGCTGCCCGATCGATGCGCCTCAGGCAGCATCCACGTCTGGCCATCCGCCGCGATCACCAGCGGATAGGACAGGTGCCAGGGCTCGACCAGCGCCGTCTGCTGCGACACGAGATCCAGCGACGCCGAGTAGGTGAAGACCTCGATCGTCCCGATCCGCACGCGATAATCATAAGCTTCTGCGAAGACGTGCAGCTGCCCGTTACACCACAGCCCGAAGGGATCGGCCAGGAAGCGGAACGATCCCAGCGAGGGCAACCAGCGCAGCGGCAACCCGTCGATCGAGCCCCGACGCACAATCTCGCCCAACGGCGCCTCGACAATCGCCGACCGCCAGATGTCCTTGCGCAAGCCCAATGTCGTGCCTCCCGTGCCCGCCCGCCTACACCGCCCCGCCCGCCCCTGCCAGAGCCGGCGCCGCACGCCGGATCGGCCTGCCCATGGAAATCGGCGGCGCGTGCGTTGACCAAGTGCGTGTCGTTGTGGCAATCGGCGGGCGGTTCGGGAGACGGGCGCCACCAATGCCTGCGAAGCCTTCCGATCCCTGAGAAGGAAAACCAAGCGTTTTCAGCCTTATGCGGGTGTAGCTCAATGGTAGAGCAGAAGCCTTCCAAGCTTACGACGAGGGTTCGATTCCCTTCACCCGCTCCACATTCACGCTGATCCCCCACCGATAGCCGCGAGAAGCGCAATCTCGACGCGCGGCTGCAGGAAGTGAGCGGCGGGAGCGTGGTGTTCCTGTGGGCAGAGATGGATCGTGGCGGCGGCGTCGCGCGGCAAATCGATGCGGCGATCGGCTGACAGGCCTTCAACTATTAGTTGAATTGTAGGATTCCCGCGCCTATCTAGCGATCAATCGAACCCGCCAGGCCTCTGTCCGCGAGGACATGCACACTTGGCGGGTCTTTTGTTTCTGGGAAAGCCGGCCGATCTCGCCGCCACACTCGAGCCGCCATCACCTGGCCCGGCGCTGATCTACAACTCGTTGGTCCTGATTCGGCATCTGCTCATGCAGGTCGATCCTCCGTCCAACTGGGCCGTCGAGCTGAAGCAACTCCTGGCAGCTCATCCGACGGGTGACCTCGCCGCCATGGGCTTCCCGAACGGGTGGGACAGTCGGCCGCTATGGCTCTGACGGCGCCGCGGCCATATTATCGGTCCCCGCTCGCCTTACCTGAGCCGCCCTGTGCGGTTGCGTGCGCCGCCCCTTGAACTGCGCACCAACCTGTAGCACACACAGTCTCGGACGAACTGAAAACCGCGGATTTCCGGGGATTTGAGCGTGATCCGAATGTGGAGCAGATTCCCTTCACCCGCTCCAGACCGCGCATGACCACCACGCCCCGCCAGACCGTCTGGTTCGTCACCGTGACGATTTTCATCGATGCCATCGGTTTCGGCATCATCATTCCCGTCCTCCCCTCGCTGGTCATGGCGCTCGATCATGGCACGCTCGCGCAGGCGACGCGGATCGGCGGATGGATGTGGCTGGTCTATTCGGCGATGCAGTTTCTGTGCGGGCCGATCGCGGGCGGGCTCGGTGACCGGTTCGGGCGACGCCCGGTGCTGCTCGGCGCGCTCGGCGGTTTCGTCATCGACTATCTCCTGATGGGCTTCGCGCCCACGATCGGCTGGCTGTTCCTCGGCCGGCTGCTCGCCGGCGTGTTCGGCGCCTCCTACGGCCCGGCGATGGCGGCGCTGGCGGACGTCTCGACCGGCGAGGACCGCGCGCGCACCTTCGGCTGGATTACCGCCGCCTTCGGGATCGGCTTCGTCGTGGGGCCGGCGATCGGCGGGCTACTCGGTGCGCTGGGAGCCCGCGCGCCCTTCTATGCCGCGGCGGCGCTGGCGGCGGGCAATCTCCTCTATGGCCTCGCCTTCTTCCCCGAAACGCTGCCGCCCGAGCGCCGTCGCCCGCTCGACCCGGCGCGGCTCAACCCGCTGGGCGCGCTGCGCGCCATCCGCCATGCCGGACAAGTGCTGCCGCTGCTTGGCGTCTATTTCTTCTGGCAGCTCGCCAACATGGTCTTCCCGATCACCTGGTCCTACTACGCGATTGCGAGCTTCGGCTGGTCGAGCGCGATGATCGGCGCGTCGCTGGCACTGTCGGGCAGCCTCATGGCGCTGGTGCAGTTCGTGCTGGTCGGCCGTGCGGTGAAGCGGCTGGGCGAGCGACGCACCGCCATCGCCGGCCTGATCGCCGCCTGCCTCGCCTTTGCCGGCTATGCGGTGACGCGATCGGGCGCGGTGGCGTTCGGGCTGCTGTTCATCACCGGGCTGCAGAGCCTCGTCCAGCCTTCGCTGGTGGCGATGATGTCGCGGCGCGTCGGCGTCGACCAGCAGGGCGAGCTGCAGGGGCTGAACGCCAGCCTCGGCGCGCTGGCGGCGATCCTCGCCCCGGTGATGCTCGCCCAGCCGCTGGCCTTCTTCACCGGCCCGCACGCGCCCTTCTATTTCCCCGGTGCGGCCTTCTGCGTGTCGGTCGTGACGGGGCTGATCGCGATGCTGATCCTCGCCGCCACGCCCAAGGCGCAGACTCAAACGGCTTAGATCCCGCCGACGACCGCCGGATAGCCCGCCGCCGCGAGATCGGCGACGAGATCCGCCTCGCAGATGTCGAGCCGCGCCTGTTCGGTCGAGCGGATCACGAAATTGGCGCCGACCTTGCCTTCGCGGAAGAAGGGATAGCTGCCTATCTGGCAGCCCTCATGGCTGCGCTCGGTCTCGCGCAGCAACTCGGCGATCTCGCTTTCGGGCACCCAGCAGCCCACCGTGGTGGAGAGCAACGGACGACCGCCCGGCAGCGTGCCAGTCAGCGCGTCGATCATCTGAGCGGCGATATGCGGCACGCCCGCCAGGATGAAGATGTTGCCGAGGCGAATACCCGGCGCGCCCGACATGCGATTCTCGATGAGCTCGGCGCCAGCCGGCACGCGCGCCATGCGGAGCCGCGCCTCGGTAAGCCCGCCCCGCGTCGCATAATAGTCGGCCAGCACGGCCCGCGCGCGCGGGTGGATCACTACCTCCAGCCCATAAGCGGCGGCGATCGCGTCGATCGTGATATCGTCATGGGTCGGCCCGATGCCGCCGGTCGTAAAGAGATAATCGTGGTGTTCATGGAGCGCGCGCACCGCCTCGCCGATCGCGGCCATATCGTCCGCCACCACGCGTACTTCGCCCAGCCGGATGCCCTGCAAATTCAGCCACAGCGCGATCTGGGAGACGTTGCGATCCTGGATACGGCCAGACAGAATCTCGTCGCCGATCACGACAAGCCCGGCGGTCCAGATACGCGTTTCATCCATCGCGGCCTGCCATAGCGCTTGGCCCAGCCAAGCGCTATATGGAGTGCCATGACCAGCTATGTTTCCGTCACCGCCGACGACGTCATCGAACGAGACGGCGCGATCAAGCTCTACGACGCGGCTGCGTTCGAGGGGATGCACAAGGCCGGGCGCCTTGCCGCCGAGATCCTCGATGCGCTGGTGCCGCATGTCGTGCCCGGCGTCTCCAGCGAAGCACTGGACGACATCGTCCGCCGCATGACGCTGGATGCCGGCGGCGTGCCCGGCACGCTCGGCTATCGCGGCTATACCAAGAGCTGCTGCATCTCGATCAACCATGTCGTCTGCCACGGCATTCCCAGCGCCAAGACGCTCAAGGATGGCGATATCGTCAATATCGACGTCACGCCGGTGCTCGACGGCTGGCACGGCGATACCAGCCGCATGTTCCTGGTGGGCGACGTGCCGCTGAAGGCCAAGCGCCTCGTCGACGTCACCTATGAATGCCTGATGCTCGGCATCGAGCAGGCTCGGCCCGGCAACCGGCTGGGCGACATCAGCCACGCGATCCAGACCCATGCCGAGAAGCATCGCTACGGCGTGGTCCGCGATTTCTGCGGCCACGGCGTCGGCCGCGTGTTCCACGATGCGCCCGAAGTGGTCCATGTCGGCCGCCCCGGCACCGGCCCGGAGCTCAAGCCCGGCATGATCTTCACCATCGAGCCGAT
>DATGEV010000149.1:0-23738 GCA_035309885.1 Sphingomonas sp. | reverse complement strand
TCGTAGGTCTCGATCAGCGTCCTCAGCAAATTGCCCAGCTCGACGGGCTCAAAGGGCGCCCGCCTGCCGCCGCCCTCGATCTGGGCCAGCCGAAGAATGGCCCGAAAGGTGGCCAGGAGATGATCTGCCTGCGCGAGCGCGGTGTCGATGCCGGCCTCGACTTCGTCCCGGCTGTGAGCTTCGCGCGCGGCGTCGAGCATTTGCCGAAGTCGAGTAAGCGGCGTGCGCAGATCATGCGCGACGTCGGTCGAGACCTGGCGCAGGCCCTCCATCAGGCCATCGATGCGGTCCAACATTCGGTTGAGGTTACGCGCGAGATCGTCGAGCTCGGGCGCCAAGCCGATCATCGGTAGGCGCTGCTCGATGCGGCCCGCCATGATATGCTCGATCGCCACATTGGCGGCGCCGATCCGCTTGAGGAAGACCCGCCCTGCCATCCAGCCGCCGATGAGCGCAATAAGCGTGATCGCGACAGCCCACAGGATGGTGAAGCGGATCATGTGGCCGCCAAGCTTGTCGACGTCGTAGCCGTCGGTCGCGATCACCAGCAGCGAGCCGTCAGCCAACCGCGTTCCCAAGGTAACCAGTCGCTCAGGAAATTCGGGATCGGTCGGCGTGGGCGGATGCTCTCGCATCCTGACCTGTCCCCAGCCGGCCCGCGCGGCCGCGACGGGAATGGTTCCGATGAGCGGCGTTCCCGAAGCATCGACCAGCAGATAGTGGAAGGTGCCGCCAGGCGCTGCCTTCATGCGGCGATTGATTTCGGCGACGAGGGAGCCGCGGTCGCTCGCCAGCAATGTCGCGGTCTCGGTCTGCAGCGTACCCACCATCGCCTCGTGGGCGTATCGGCCGATCTGGTGGCGAACCATGCCGAGGATCAGGAACGCGGCGATCGCGAACACGCCGGCGAAGACGAGCGCGAAGCGAAAGGCGCCGCTCCTGAAAGGGCTCTGCCTTGCGGGTCTTAACTCAGTCATCGATCCGATAGCCAGCGCCGCGCACCGTCTGGATCAGCTCCTTGCCAAAGCCGCGGTCCACCTTGGCGCGCAGCCGGCTCATATGGCTTTCGATCACGTTGGTCTGGGGATCGAAATGAAAGGACCAGACATTCTCCAGCAGCATCGTACGGGTCACCACCTCGCCCGAATGCTGGATCAGATATTCAAGAAGCTTGTATTCCTGCGCCTGGAGCTCGATCCGCTGACCGGCGCGCGTAACGGTGCGCTTGACCCGGTCGATGGTGAGATCGCCCACCGTCACCGTGACGGCCGTGTCGGATATGGGCGGCCGGCGCGAGAGCGCGTTGACCCGGGCGATCAGCTCGGCCGCGGCGAACGGCTTGACCAGATAGTCGTCAGCGCCGGCCTCCAGGCCCTCCACCCGATCATTGATGCCATCCATTGCGGTGAGCAGCAGCGCAGGCGTGCGCACGCCCGCAGCGCGCAGTGCCTTCAGCACGGACAGGCCGTCGAGGCCGGGCACCATGCGATCGAGAATCAGCACGCCATAGTCACCCTGCGTGCCCATGAAGAGTGCGTCGGTGCCGGTGCTGTATGCCTCCACAATGTGGCCGGCCGCCGTCAGCTGGCGTGCCGCCTGCGTACGGGTCGCCTCGTCATCTTCAAGCAGCAGAAGCTTCATGGGCGCGTGTCTCGTCGTCGAGGGAGGCAACGATGGGCAGGACACGGCGGCGTGGGCAAGTTGGGGATTCCCAATGTTGGGCCAATCTCGGGCCAATGTTGAGTGCGCCATGAACGCTTTGAATGACAGGCGCGCCAGCGTCGTTGCGGAACGAGATTCATGGGGCGTCGGACCGTCTTTGCCACATCGATGTGGGGCTTTTTGCTCCTGACGACCAGTTGCGCAAGCTACCATGCGGTGCCGCTTGCCGCTCCCGCGTCGACCCTGGCGCCGCCGGACCTGGCGATCGTCTCCGCCGATGCCGCCAGGCTCGACCGTCCTTATCTTCAAGCCCAGCCGATCGATTGGACGCAGCCGCTTACACCCAACATGCTCGCGATCATCTCGGTGCTCGAAAACCCCGATCTCAAGGCGCAGCGCGCCAAGACCGGGGTCACCGACGCGCAGGCGTTCGCCGCGCGGCTGCTTCCCGACCCGACCGTCCAGGCCAATTACGACAAGCTCATCGCCGGGCCCGACATGTTCGACGCCTTCGGCGGCCAGCTTGCGATGGATCTGAACCGTCTGCGCACCGCGAAAGTCGAGCGGCAGAGCAACGAGGCTGGCAAGCGGCAGATCCGGCTCGATCTCGCCTGGGCTGAGTGGCAGACAGCCGGCCAGGCACGGCTGCAGGGCGTCCGTATCCTCGCCTTGACCGAGCAGCTGGCCATCGCGAGGACAAGCGCGGCGTCGACCGAGCGGCTGTTCGCCGCGAGCAGCCGGGCCGGCGCGCGCGGCGATGTGTCCGGCGCCGACGTCGATACACGGCGGCAGGCCGCGCTCGACGCGGCGGACAAGGCCCGTACGGCCGAGAATGACCTCGTGGCCGCGCGCGGCGAACTCAACAAGCTCCTCGGGCTGCCGCCTGAAACGGTCCTCCATCTCGCACCATCGCAAGAGCCCGGGATACCCCCGGCGCCGGACGTGCTGGTGGCACAGTCGCTCGATCGCCGTCTCGACCTGCAAGCGCTCCGCGCGGGCTACGACGCGGCCGAAGCCGATGTCCACAAGGCGGTGCTGGAACAGTTTCCCAATCTGTCGCTGACGCTCGCGGGTGCGCGCGACACCAGCGATAACCGCACGATCGGCCCTGCGATCGGCTTCACCCTGCCGCTCTGGAATCGCAACCGGGGTGGTATCGCCATCGCGACCGCAACACGCGAGCAGCTCAAAGCCGAGTATGAGGCGCGCCTGTTCCAGACGCGCGCGGAAATCACGACCGCGGTGCGCGGCATCGAGACCGTCCGCCGGCAGCGTGCCGCGCTGCTCGCGCAGCTGCCGGCGATTTTGCGCATCGCGCAGAGCGCTTCGCTTGCCGCGCAGCGTGGCGATCTGGCCCCGGCTACCGCCGCCACCGCCGAACAGGCAGGCCGCGACCGGCAACTAACCTTGTCGCAGCTCAACCAGCAGATCGCCGAACAGACCATTGCGCTCGAACTCCTCTCGGGCGGGCCCAGCGAGGGATGGACCCGATGAACAGGTTATTGGCATTTGTCCCCCTGATGCTTCTCGCCGGTTGCGGCGCGGGTAGCAGCGAGGACGCGGGCGACAAGGTCGATCCGGTCGCGCGGGTCCGGACCGGGTCCGTGACCATAGGCGCGAGCGCCGAGCAAATGATCGTCTATGGCGCAGCGGAGGCCGGCCCCGGCGGCGAGCGCACAATGATCGCGCCGGCCGAGGCCATCATCGACAATATCGTTGCACCAAATGGTACGGCGGTTCGTGCGGGGGAGGTTGTCGCGACGCTCAAGCCGAGCCGCACGACCGCGACCGATCTCGCCAAGGCGTCTGCCGATGCGGCCTCCGCCATGGCTGCCTACGCCCGTGCCCAGCGGCTGCGTGGCGACGGTCTCGCGTCGGACGCGGACGTCGAGACAGCGCGCGCTGCGGCGGCGACCGCGCGGGCCACGGCGGCCAATCTCGGCATCGGGCGGGGCGGCGTGGTGCTGCGCGCACCGATCGCGGGCGTGGTTCAGGGCCTGTCCGCCAAAAGCGGCGACCAGATCGCGGCTGGCGCGACGATCGCCAGCGTAGCAGTGAAGGGTAATCTGCGCGCTCGCTTCGGCATCGATCCGGCGATTGCCCAACGAGTCCGCGCCGGACAGGTACTGGAGCTCGACGCGATCTCAGGCGGCAGCCGCGCGACGGTACCCGTCAGCGGGATCGATACTCAGGTCGATCCGACGACAAGGCTCGCGTCGCTCTATGCAAGGGTGCCACAGGGCTTTGGCGTCGGGCCGGGCGAGGCTTTGCGCGGCTCGCTATCACTGACGGCGCAAGCCCCTGGCCTCATGATCCCTTACGCGGCACTGCTCGACGATGGTGGCAGGAGTTATGTCTTCGTCGTGAAGGCGGGCGTCGCGCATGAGCGGGACGTCTCGCCGGGTAGTTCTACGAGCGATCGAATCCAGATCCTGAAAGGCCTGAATGCCGGCGACAAGGTCGTCACCGAAGGGGGGACGGCGCTCGAGGACGGCATGAAGGTCACCGAGCAGGACTCCGCGAAGTGAAGGAGCTGATGCAACGGCACAGCCGTTCGATCTGGCTTAGCGTGTTCCTGATCACGCTGGCTGGGCTGGTCGCGGCGACGCGGCTTCCGGTGACGCTTTTTCCGCATATCGACTATCCGCGCGTCGTCGTCTCGATCGACGCGGGCGAGCGCGACGCCACGCAGATGGCGGCGGATATCACGCGTCCGGCGGAGATTGCGCTGCGCGCCATTCCCGGCGTCACCCAGATCCGCTCGACCACCAGCCGGGGCTCGGCCGAAGTCGATCTGACCTTTGCCTGGGGTGACGACATGGTTGCCTCGACGCTTGCGACCCAGGGCGCGCTCGCGACGATCCTTCCTGATCTGCCGGCGGGCACGCGGTTCAGCGTGCGACGGTCGGATCCGACCATCTTTCCGGTGCTCGGCATTTCGTTGACCTCCAATACACTCGATGGCGTTTCGCTCCAGCAACAGGCGCAATTACGTCTGAGGCCCTTGCTCTCGACTGTGCCCGGTGTCGCTGGCGTCGACGTGCTCGGTGGCGCTACGCCCGAGATGGAGGTCGAGGTCGATCCGGCTCGGCTTCAGGCGCTCGGCCTCACCCTCGCCGATGTCTCGACGGCACTCGGCGCGGCCAACAGCGTGGCAGCCGTCGGTCGCATCGAGGATCGCCACCGGCTCTACCTGGCACTGGTCGAGGATCGTCTGGCGAATGAGGCGGACATCGCGGCGATCCCAGTCAAAGCCGGCACCACCGCCGGTTCGGGCGTAGCTACGCTCGGTCAGGTCGCGACCATTCGCCGTGCGCCTGCGCCTGCCTGGACCCGCGTGACCTCGAACGGCACCAACGCGGTCCTCGTCAACATCCGCCAGACCCCGACCGCCGATGCAGTAAAGCTGGTGCAAGAGGTCAACGATCGTCTTAAGGGCGCCAATCTGCCAGCCGCGGTCAAGGTCAGCTTCTTCTACGACCAGTCCGAGTTGGTGACCGGCGCTGCGGGCGCCGTGCGCGACGCGATCCTGCTCGGCGCTTTGCTCGCGGGTGTAGTACTGTTTGTCTTCCTGCGCTCCTGGCGTTTGATGGCGATCACCGCGACTTTGCTTCCCGCAGTGCTCGCCGCGACCTGCCTTGCGTTGGCAGCCTGCCATATGAGCTTCAACATGATGACGCTGGGCGGCATGGCCGCCGCAGTCGGGCTCGTCGTGGACGATGCCGTGGTGATGCTCGAACATCTCATGCGCCGCCTGCAGGAAGCCGAGGGCAAGCACCACCGCCCGTCGATGCTCGCTGCCGCGCGTGAAATGGCGCGGCCACTCGTCGGCTCGACGATGGCAACGATTGTGGTGTTCCTGCCGCTGGCGTTCATTTCGGGCGTCACCGGCGGCTTCTTCAAGGCGCTGGCCGTGACGATGGTCGCGGCGCTCGGCGTGTCGCTGCTTTATGCGCGCTATGTCCTGCCCCTCGTCGCCGATCGCTGGCTGACGCTCAAGGACGCAGAAGCGGCTGACAAGGCCGAGCGCATCACCAGCGCGATCGCCAACCACTACGAGATGATCGGCGCGCGCGCGCTGGCGCGGCCGGCGCTGGTCGCGGGCATCGTCGCCATGATCCTTGTCGGTTTCGGCGGCTTCGCCTGGACCCGGCTGGAATCGGGGTTCATGCCGGCAATGGACGAGGGCGGCTTCATCCTCGACTACAAGGCAAAGCCCGGCGTGGCGCTCAGTGACACCGATCGACTGCTCCGTCAGGTCGAGACCATCATTCGCCAGACGCCCGAGGTCGCGAGCTATTCGCGCCGCACCGGTGTCCAGCTCGGTGGCGGCCTGACGGAAGCCGACGAAGGCGACTTCTTCATCCGCCTGAAGGGTGGCAGCCGCCGCCCGATCGGCGAGGTGATGAGCGAAATCCGCGGAAAGGTCCAAAATCAGGTCCCCGGCCTCGAGATTGAAACTGCTCAGTTGATGGAAGACCTGATCGGTGATCTGACCGCCGTGCCGCAGCCCATCGAGGTCAAGCTATTTGGCGACGATGACGCCCAGCTTGTGAATTCGGCCCAGAAGGTGGCGGCCGCGATCGGCAAGATCGACGGCGTCGTCGAGGTGGTCGACGGCCTTCGCGTTGCAGGCGATGCTATCGACATTCATGTTGACCGCTCTGCCGCCGCGATGGCTGGGCTCGATCCCGATGCCGTCGCCAAGCAGGTCGAGGCACAGATCGGCGGGACCGTTGCCACATCGATCCTCGCCGGCGAGCAGGTGATCGACGTCCGCGTGCGCCTGCCGCAGGACCTGCGCAGCCGTGCCGATGCGCTCGCAGCCCTCCTGCTTCGCGCGACGGACGGCCGTACCACGCGCTTGAGCGCGATCGCCAAGGTCAGCATCGTGGCGGGCCAGCGTCAGATCACACGCGAAGATCTGGCCCCCTTCATTCCGGTCACCG
Source organism: Sphingomonas sp. (assembly GCA_035309885.1). GTDB lineage: Bacteria > Pseudomonadota > Alphaproteobacteria > Sphingomonadales > Sphingomonadaceae > Solisphingomonas. The sequence continues at coordinate 17,127 of DATGEV010000149.1, read as the reverse complement.
CCCGCCTGGAAGGCAAGGATCTCGGGACCGGCATGAAGGATGTGCAGGCCGCAGTGAACGCATTGCATCTGCCCGCGACAATCCGGGTCGATTATGGGGGACTGTACGCACAGCAGAAGCGGAGTTTCTCGGACCTGACCACGGTGTTCGTCGCGGCACTCCTGCTCTCCGCATTGCTGCTCACCCTTCTGTTCGAGCGATGGACCTTCACGATCGCGGTGATTGGCACGGTACTGCTCTCCATCATGGCGGTGTTTCTCGGCCTCTGGGTGACCGGCACGGAGCTCGATATCTCCGCGATGATGGGGCTCACTATGGTCGTCGGCATGATCACCGAGCTTGCCATCTTCTTCCTGGCCGAGCTCCCGGAAGGCGAGCCGGTAACCGCCGCCTCCTTGCTCAAGGCGGGGAGGGCGCGGCTCAGGCCGATCCTGATGTCGGCGCTGATCGCGATCCTCACCCTGCTGCCGCTGGCGCTCGGGATCAGTCGCGGCGCCGGACTGCAGACGCCGCTTGCGACGGCCATCATCGCAGGGCTCGTGATCGGCGCGCCGCTCGTGCTGTGCCTCCTGCCAATGTTGCTGCTCGCCATGGCGGGGCTCGCGTCCCACGACAAAAAATCCATGGCACTTCCCGCCTGACCCCCCCGTCCACAGGATATCGACATGCAGACCCGTCACATGCCGAGCGTCGGCGCTCGCTATTGGTCGGCCATCACCATGGCCAGCCTGTTCGGCACTAATCTTGGCGACCTCTACGCGCACAACAGCGGTCTGGGGCTGATCGGCGGGGTGCCGATCCTGGCGGCGCTCGCGGCCGCCGTCTTCCTACTTGAGCGGCGCGACGGCACGCCTCGCGAGCTCTGGTACTGGCTCGTGATTATCATCATACGCACCGGTGCGACCAACATCGCCGACTATCTCAATCATCAGATCCCGCGGGTCGTTTTTGGGGGAGGGCTGACCCTGCTGCTCGCGGCCTTCGCCTGGGCCTCGACGCGGGATGCAAGTCCCCGCGAGGCTGCGATCGAAAAGCTCAAGGGCATGCCACAGACCGGAACCAGCTACTGGTGCGCGATGCTGACCGCGGGTGTCTTCGGAACATTCATTGGTGACGTTGTATCCAAGGCATGTGGCGAGGGGCTAGCTTCCCTCACGCTCGGGCTGCTGCTCTGCGTCGCCATTATGTGCTGGTGGACGCAGCGCGCACGCTTCATCTGGGTCTACTGGCTGGCCGTCGCGGTAGCGCGGACCTTCGGCACCGCCGCGGGCGATTTCCTTGCCGAGAATGACGCGCTCAACATCGGCCTGCCGATCGCGACGCTGATCACGGGGGCACTGTTCGTCTCGATCCTGTCGTTCTGGCCGCGGTCGGAGCGCTGGCCGCTAGCGGTGGCTTGATCGGCGTTCCGCGGGTGGACCGGCATAGCGTGCTGCTTGTCGCCTTGGAGGCTATCTCGCGATAAATGACCCTGTCACGCGAACCATCGATCGAGTGGACGCTCGAGCGACGCATGTGCGCCCGCCGCCAAGCGCTGTACGCGCTGGCGGAGGGAGGCGCTTTCTGTCCGCCAGCGCCGATCGGCGACGAGGCCGTCGAACAGCACTCTGGCAATTTGCTGATGGCTGGCACCCGCCATGACGGCGTCAGCAACGCGCAGTTCAACCACCCATCTGGCATGGCGTCGCGTCGTGGCGCCGGAGGGTTCTGGAAACCTCCCGGTTTCGACGAGCCTCGCCAGCCGTCCCAGTGTTGCGAGAGGCCCACGCAATTTCGCGATCCCGTGGAGCGTGAAGCGAAGCGAGGCGGGGCAACCGATCAGCGTACCCTCGACGATGTCGATCCGAATGGATCGTCTGCCGTCGCTCAGCAACAGATGTTCGATCTCTTGCTCGTCGATGGCGAGGGACACGAGATGCGACAAGGCCCGCAGATCGATCCGGTCGGCTGCGCGGGCAAAGGGATCGACCACGCCGGCGCAGATCACATTGGGATCGGCCGACGCGCTCCAGACCGGTCTTGCCCATGGCGCCCCCAGCGCCGGATCCTCGAACCGCTCCAACCCAAATCGACGCGGATCAGGACGATCGGTCGACTGTCTGTTCAGTTGAGCATTCCATGCCTGACGATAGCTCGACGACCGTCGCAACCACTCCCAGCCAAATGCACTGCGATCCGCACCCAGTAGTTGGACATAGCCTTTGGCGCTCATCCAGTTCGACGCGCTCAAGTTCATGGCAACGCCGTCGAAAAACACCGCCCTGATCATGACAGGCGACAGCGGCGCCAGAATTGGCAAGGCGAGGCCGGCCGACTGATGATGGCGAAGCCTCGAACCCCATTGCTTTGTGAAGTTCCGTTCCTGCGTTTGGCCATAGAGAGCCTCGACGGCATATTAGCGGCGTCAGTGGATGAAGGTTCGACGCATCAACCTCTTCGCCGCACTGATTATAAAGCGAATATATTTGATCGATGTTCACCTTTATGATTGTTTCTGTGCCGAAACAGGGCGGGTGGGGCTCTGTTGGAATGTGCCACCCCATGTCGTCGCGGACTTTGGGAACTGCGATCCCGACGTGGACCAGAAGGCATGGACCTGCGGCAGGCGCTCGAACGACCGGTCGCCGGCCGTGATGAGCATCAATGTCAGATTTGGCGTCCGCGCGAGATATCGCGCAAATGATCCTCACCAGTTCAGACCTTGCCACCCTTCAGGAGGCGCTGGAAGCCGCCAGCGACTGGATGGGCTTCCATTTCTTCGCGCTGACCCAGCATCCCCGACGCGACCCGTCGGCGCCTGGCGGAATGCGCGTGCACAACTATCCCAGGGAATGGGAAGTCAGTTACGATCGGCGTCGGCTGGGGCTTTCCGATCCGGTTCATCGCGCCAGCCATCTGCGCGCGGATGGGTTTCGCTGGCGCGACCTTCGCGCGATCATTCCCTTCTTCGATCGGGATGAAGAGATGCTTTCGGAGGCGCTCGTCTTCGAGATCGAGGATGGTTTGACGATACCCGTCAATGTGCCCGGAGAGCCCTGTGGTTCAGTGACCTTTGCCATAAGATCGGGGCAGGCATTTCCGGAGGAGAGATTGATGTTCGCGGATAATTTCGCCGCAATCTCCTTTCAGACCATGCGCATGATCGCCGGCCTGCGCCCGGCTGCGGGCAAACCACGGCTCACTGACCACCAGCTTGAGGTGGTTCGATGGGTTGCTGTCGACAAGACGGATGCGGAGATCGGGCAGATCCTGGACGTCAAGACGGACACTGTTTCGAAGCACATTCGCAACGCCTGTCGAAGCTTCGGCGTCTACAAGCGGACATCGTTGCCGATCCATGCCCTGTTCGAGGGTATGCTGGCCTTTTCCGACGTCTTGTTGTGAATCCATTCCCATTTCTGGGAATGGGCCTGGAAACGCGAACATGATCGATTACCGCCTTCCTTCTCAAGGGAGACGGTTATGTTGCTCACGGTCGATGCCTCCAATCGGATTGGCGAGCGCGTGGCGCTTCGCGCAATGTTCGCCGCGCGCAAGCGCGTCTTTGTCGATCTTCTCAAATGGGACATTCCCGTCCTCGACGGGCGCTACGAGATCGATCAGTTCGATGACGGCCATGCCCGCTACATCGTGCTGGTCGACGAGGGCCACCATCATCTCGCGTCAGCGCGCCTGCTGCCGACGACACGTCCGGGAATTCTCAACTCGCTCTACCTTGATCTGTGCGACGCGCCGCCGCCAGCCGGCGACCGGGTCTTTGAAATCACCCGCTTCTGTCTGTCGCCGGACATTTCCGCCGCCGATCGAAGGATCTGCCGTAACCGGCTGGTCACGGCTCTCGCGCTCTATGCCCTCGACCAGGGCATCGAGACCTATACCGGCGTCGCGGAGCTCGGCTGGCTTCGGCAGATCCTGACATTCGGGTGGGATTGCCGGCTGCTTGGGCTCCCGCAGGTCCATGGCAACATGACGCTCGGTGCGCTGCGGATCGACATCGCATCCGACACGCTGGCCAGGCTCGAAACCGCAGGCATCGCGGAGCTCGAGGACCAGTACCCCGCGCGCCAGGCTGCCTAAGGAGCGATGCCATGAACGCACCTGTCAATCATCGTCCATTCGACTCCGTCCAGGCGGCGGCGACGGCCTTCCGCCTCGAAAATGAGGGATGGTGCCTCGCTCGCAGGCTGGTTTCGCCGTCGACCATCGGGCGGATCAACGCACAGCTCGACGCCGATTTTGATGCGACACCCTTTTGCACCGGTGACTTCTATGGCGAGCGGACCAAGCGCTTCGGTCGGTTGCTCGCCCGTTCGCCGGCGGTCGCGTCACTGGTCATGCACCCGACCATCCTTGCGCTCGCCGAACGCGTGCTTGCTCCCTGGTGCGACACGATCCAGCTGAACGTCACCCAGGCCATCGAGATCCATCCCGATGCGCTCGCCCAGTTTCCCCACCGCGACCAGGACATGTGGCGCGGCGCGGCCGGACGACACGAATATCTCATCAATGTGATCTGGCCGCTCACCCCTTTCACCGAAAACAACGGCGCGACGCTGATCTGGCCCGACACCCACGGCGCGAAGGCCCTGGAAGAGGAGGCTGGTGAGGATCCCATTGTCGCCGTGTCGGACCCCGGTGACGCGATCGTCTTCCTCGGTTCAACCCTGCATGGCGCCGGCGCCAACCTGAGCCATGAAGTCCGGCGCGGCATCGTTATCGGTTACAGCCTGGGCTGGCTCAAGCCCTATGAAAATCCCTGGCTCGCCTATCCGCCTGAGGTCGCGCGGACCTTCCCGCGACCGCTCGCTGAGCTCGCAGGCTATCGGCAGCATCGTCCCAATCTCGGCAATTTCGAGGGACAGTGCCCGTCGGTGCTGCTCGACGACACGGGGGATGACCATCTTGGCGCGGTCGACGCGCTGAGGCCCGATCAGACGGCGCTGCTCTCCTATTATGTGGAAAAGCAGCGCACCGAGAGGACTGTGGCCCCGAACGGGGCCGGCGTCCCTCGATGAGCCCGGGCAACACTATGATGCGCGTCTACGCGACGCTCAAGATGCGCCTCATGGAGGGAGAGTTCGCGCCGGGATCGCGGCTCGATCCGGCAGAGCTCCGGCGCGACCTCGCATCCAGCACCACGCCGATCCGCGACGCGCTCCACAGGCTCGCGGGCGAAGGGCTGATCGAGACCTGGCAGAATGAAGGCTTTCGTGCGCCCCAGATCAGCGAGCCCGCGATCCGCGACTTCTATGAGTGGAGCAACGAGCTCATCCATGTGGTGATCCGGGCGGCTGCGCGCCGACCGGATCATCGCCTCAGGGCACGATCGTCTGGCGAGGATTATGCTGCGCGCGTCGCTGACACGTTCCATCAGCTTGCTGCTTTGTCTGCGAACCATGAGCACCGGCGGGTAGTCGCGAACCTCTGCGACCGTGGGCTGATCCTCTGGCGGGCCGAGCATCGCGTCATCGATGACGTCCTCGCCGACCTCGGTGCGATTGAGCAAACAGGTGCCGAGGGCGACTGGGCCGAGGCCGGCCGCGCCATTGATCTCTTCCATCGGCGGCGCTTGCGGGTGGTGCCCGAGATCGCTGCATCGTTGCGCGATCGCAGCGCCTTCGGCTTCTGAGAATATATTCGTATCATATGAGTCGTATAAAATTTCTATTTTATACCAAAGGTCTAGCCTGATTGCGTCGCCCAATTCCGGACGACGATCAGGAGACGTGATGATGGACAAGGAACAGGATGCGCTCGAGACCCTCGAGCTCGGGGTCGCGAGCGAAGAAACCCGCGGCAACGGCATCGTCGGCTTCGAGCTGAGCGGTGGCCACCCGCGGACCAACGGTATTTCCGATCTCGACTGAGACGAGAGGCGCGCGGGTCTTCCCGCGCGCCCAACGCGCCGCCATGCATCTCGCACCGCACATCGCCGTCGCTGATTTCGGGGACCGGGCCGTGATCCTCGACATATGGTCCGATCGCTATCGCCTCGTCGGCGCCCGCAAGGCCGCCGCGCTGGCAGCGATCATCGGCGACCAACCGATCGATGACCAGGAGGCGCTTGAGGCCATCCGCCTCGAGGGAATGCTGGGCCGCACGGATGAGCGACCGGACTGTCGTCCGTCATTGCCACAGCCCGTTCGAAGCGCCCTCGAAATGGCTTCGGCGGACGCTGCCGCTTTCTCCATCATGTCGGTCGCGCGCGCGACGCTGGAGGCCAGCGTGAGGCTGAAGGCGACGTCACTGCGGTCGGTCCTCGCCTGGGCGCAACGACACAGGCGCCGCGCGGGAACGGGCGCCGCAAGCGGCGAGACCATCATTGCGCTTGCGCAATCCTTCGATCGATTGCGCACCCGAATTCCGCTGGAGAGGATCTGCCTGCGGGACTCGCTCGCCCTTCACACGCTGCTCCGCGGGCGGGGTGCGGATTGCGCGCTCGTCTTCGGTGTCCGGCTCGATCCGTTCGGAGCCCATTGCTGGGTACAGGCAGGTGAGATCATCCTCTCGGACACGCTGGGCGCGGTCCGCCAGATGCGAACCATCCTGTGGCGATGAGACCGCGTTTCCTTGTCCATTTCGGACGCGCCGATACCGGCATGCGTGCCAGTCTGGCCCGCCGGCTCGCCGATGTGCTACCGACCCATCTTCAGACGGGCGACCTCAGTCTCTTCTGCCACCCGCAGACGCCGCTTATCGGCCTGCCCGTGAGCCAGGGGCATGTCATCGGCACCCTGATCAGCCGTTCGAGCGGGCAGAGGCTCCTTTCGCTGCCGTCCACGCAAGACCGGGCCATCGAGAGTAGTCGGGGACGCCATCTCCTCGAGACGATGTTTGGATCCTATGTGGCCGTCTGGCGGGACGGGCAGGGGCGGCTTTGCGTGTTGCGCGACCCGTCCGGTGCGCAGCCCGTGCTCCATGCCCGGACCGGATGCGACCTCTGGGTCTTTTCCGACATCGATCTTGCTGCCCGCGCCGGCCTCCCGATCGCCATCTGCTGGGACGGGATGGTGCACAGCCTGCTCTACCCGCAGCTCTCCGCCGAGTGCACGCCGATCGCTGGCGTGCGCGAGATACTCCCCGGCCAGTTGCTCCGGTTCGACGACGGAGCGCACAGCGAACTTGCCTGGCAGCCCTGGGCCTTCGTGCAACCGGCTGACGATCCGGAGGGCCATCAGGCGCGGGCGTCGCTCGTACCGGTCATCGACGGGGCCGTCTCTGCCTGGGCAGCCTGCTTCGACAAGGTTCAGCTCGAGCTGTCGGGCGGGCTCGATTCCTCGATCATCGCCGCGGCGCTGGCGGCCTCGGGCGCCGCTTGGAGCTGCGTGACGGCAGCGACACCATCGGGCGATGGTGACGAACGTCACTATGCCCGACAAGTCGCCGAACGCCTCGGCTTCCCCTTGACCGAGCTTGCGGCGGACGTCGACGACGTCGATCCCTTTCAGGTGATGGAGCGGCTGACGCCGCGCCCCCGCGGCATGAACATCCTGGCCGGGATCGATCGCAAGATGCGCCGAGCTGCCGACGAAGCTGGTGCAGACGCCATCTTCAGCGGCGTGGGCGGTGACAATGTCTTCGCCTATACCGGTTCGACCGCGCCGGTGCTGGACGCGCTCGGCCGACATGGGGTCGCCTTCTCATGGGCGGTTGCCAATGATGTCGCAGGCGCCACCGGAACGACGATCTTCGATGTGCTCCGCCATATCGCGCGACGGATGCTGAGGGATGCATGCGGCTGGCCCCCTGCGCCCCGACCTGCTCTCCTTGCGCCCGGCGTGGCGCGTCAAGCCGAGCTCCATCCCTGGCTGGCGGTACCGGATCATGTCGCGCGGGGTACACGGGCTCATATCGGGGCGATTGTCCGCATCCATCCGATCCTCGACTGTGTCGGCCGCAACGCGACAAGGACGATGGTTTTTCCGTTGCTGAGCCAGCCGGTGATGGAGACCTGTCTCGCCATTCCGAGCTGGTGCTGGGTCGAGGGCGGCCGCGACCGCGCGGCGGTGCGCCAGGCATTCAGGGGACGCCTGCCCGATGCCGTGCTCCTGCGCCGGACCAAGGGGCGACTGGAATCGCTCATCGTTCCCGCGATCGAACGTGCCCGCCCGCGCATCCGGACGCTGCTTCTCGACGGGCTGCTGAGCGGCGCCGGTCTCATCGACCGGAGCGCGGTGGAGGAGGGACTGCGGCGCCCGATCACAGACCGGGCGCCGCATCATGATCGGCTGCTGCAGCTTGTCGACGCCGAGTTATGGTCCCGCCAGGTCCTTGCTTTGGGTTCCATGTCGCCCCGCGGCTAGGCCCTTCCAGCGGCGATACTGCTCCCACTTATCGGGCGCGGCATCGACCTTCCCCTGGAGCCAGAAGCGGAACCAGTCGGCATTGCGGTCATAGACGGCAAGCTTGTGGCGAGGCCGGTTCTTGATGTGGGGCTCGCGCGCGAACACCCAGGATTCGATGGGTTTGCCAAGCCTTGTCGCCCGGCTCATCAGCTCCATCGTTGTGCGGGCTTCCTGTTCGGGCATTTGCAGCAATATCGGGATGTCGAGATCCTCGATGCGCAGGGCAAGAGACTGCTTCTTCCAGGGCGCAGCATCATAGTCCGGCGGCCCGAGCCCGAACACCTTTTCCAGCTCTTCCGCATAGTCGCGACCCGCGACCCCGTGCATCCAGTAGGTGGAGGGTTCGAGCAGCCCGGTGGCAATCGAGACCGCGGAGAGCAGGTGGGTACGCAATGCAACCTGTACGACAACTTCACTGCCAAAGCTGAGACCGCCCATGCCGACATGGCTGGGGTCGACCAGATGCTCGCCGGCGAGCGTCTCGACGATAGAGCTGATCCCGCTGACAGCATGGTCGTAATCGACGGCGGGATCCTGGTGGGTCGGGTCATTGGCGGCGCGATTGATGCAGAGCGCCGCAATCCCTTGCGACGCCAGCGGCAGAAGAGGGAGCTCATCGCCGAGCCCACCGCGCAGAAAGCCCGGGCAATGATAATAGGAAATGAGGAGCGGAAAGCCGGCTGCCGGCTTCGGCCCGGTCGGGAGCACCAGCTCCGCACCATGATCGCTGCCCGACGGATCATGCCAGATGCGCGTGTGGACCGACATTCGGATGGTGGCGCGTAGCTGGGCGTTCGGATCAAAGACTATCGCCTGTCGATGACCGGCGAGATCAACCCGGACCAGTCGGGGTGGGGCGCTGGCCTCGGCCTCGACGCACACCAGCTCGCCTCGGGTCGCAGCGCATGGCATTTCCGGCTCGCGTCCGCCGTTCAGCAGCCCCGGAACCGCAGCGATCCTCTCGACCTGCTGTCGCACGGGATCCCAGCGCAGCAATGTCTGGTGGAGCGCAAGGTCGCTCATCGTCACAAGCAGCCTGCCATCGCCCGGTATTGTGACGACCGACACCGGGTTTCCAGTTCGACAGAGTATGGCCGTACAGCTGACCCGCCGGCCGTCGCCCAGCTTCGCGATCACCACGGGATGACCGTTGACCCTTTCGATGGTGGCAACGGTCGCGGGGTCGATCGTGCCGGTCGAACCCGGTCGAGAGCTTGAAGCGGGGAAGCCCCCCTGTTCACCGGCGTCGCGCTGGTCCCAGTCAAGACTGCGCGTGATGACCGGCGTTTGCCAGAGGATGTCGCCCCGGTCGAACCAGCTGCCGATAAAACGCTGGCTCGCCAGCCTACCATCGACGAAGGCGCCGCGAACCATCGGCTGGGCCATGTCGACTGAGGCGTCGACCAGCACGCCGCCATCATCCGAGCGTCGTTCCGCCGCCTCGATCGCGGCGCGCGGTGCGCCGACATGATAGACAAGCCCCTGCCCGTTCGGATTGGCGGCAAGGTCGCGGACATTGGCCGGATCCTGCGTGACCTCGGTCGCGCCGCTGCCGTCAACCGGCGCTCTCCAGACCTGCACGGCGCCGTCGATCAGCGCCCGCACATAGATGGCGTTGGAGCGCGGCGACCAGATCGGCGTGGCTGTCGCGAGCACGCCCGAATCCTCGAACAGCGCCTCGCCACCGTCGGCGATCTTGCGCGGAGGGGCGCTGCCATCGGCCGGCACGACATACCAGGCCAGTTCATAGCCGTTGCGATCGATCGCGGCATGTTCGGTCCTGAACGCGACCAGCTTGCCGTCGGGCGATGTTGCCAGCCCCGATATGTCGGCCACCTCGACGATATCCGGGATCGAGACCGGTCCGGCGGCGCCAGCAAGGGCGGCAGCAAGCATCAGCGTCAGGCTTACCATGAGAAGCTCGCCTCGAGCGCCACGACCCGTCCGATCGCGCTCGCCTGACCGGGGTCATAAGCGAGCGTCGAATTGAAGGCGGTGTTGTTGATATAGGGAGGCGCCTTGTCGAACAGGTTGAGCGCGCTGAGAGCGAGCCGTGCACGCCCGAACGGCGTCGGACGAGGGAAGCTGTATCCGATCTGCGCGTCGATGGTCGTCCAGGCGCCTACATGCTCGGCGGGGACGATCGCATTATTGCTGTAGCTCCCGACATGATTGACGGTCACGTGGGCCTCGAACCCGCCCCGCGACCAGCCGGCATGACCGCGCAACCGGAGCTTCACGGGATTGCCGAAGGTCGACACCACGTCGGTGGCCGGGCTTCCTGTCGTCAGACGCTGCGCGATGGTCAGGAGCCTCGTGCCATCGGCGCCGACCGAGACCTGGCCGCCGAGCATTGGCTGGGTGTAGCTCAGGTCGAAATCAATCCCGCGCACGGTGACGCTCGAGAGATTCCGCGTCAGCCCGTCGAGGATCGCCACGATCGCCGATGGCGGGATGCCGTCGGGGTTCTGGAAACCGGGGCTCGCATAATAGGCAGCGAGCGTCGCGGCATCGGGATGATCCTGGATCAGCCCGCCATAAATGTTGCGAAACAGCAGATAGGAAAAGGCGTCGGTCGCTGCCGAGCCGATCCGGTCGCGGTAGGCGATGTCGAAATAGGTGGCGGAAAGGCGGAGGCCCGCCAGCCGAGGCGGCGCAATGTCGAAGCCCGCTGTCCATGTCCGCGCCTTCTCGGGGCCGATATGGGCGGCGCTGCCGAACAGGCCGAGCACCGCGCTCTGGCCGGTGGGCGACGCCGGGTCCGGGACATAGAAGGGCTGGTAGAGATTGAAGGACGCGCCGATATTCTCGGTGAAGCCGGGAGCCCGGAAGGAGGTGCCGTAGGAACTGCGAAGCGTCAGCCCCACGACCGGCCGCCAACTCAGCCCGACCTTCGGATTCTGCGTCCGCCCGACATCGCTATACCATTCCATGCGCCCGGCGAGCGAAAGGTCGAGGCGCCCGGGCAGCCGATCTGGTGCCGCGAAGATCGGGACAAGCAGTTCGGCATAGGCCGCCTCGATATGGCGCGCGGCGGGCGTGCCGTAGATATCGGTGACCTCGGGCTGCTCGGCATAGACATTGTCGGTCGTCCGCGAGACGAGGCTCTCATGGCGATATTCGCCGCCGACCGCGAGCTTGACCGCGCCGGCCGGCAGCTCGAACAGTGTGCCGTCGGCCCGCAGCGTCGCTGATCCCACCTGATAGAGAGAATGGTCCCGAACCGAACTCCGGATCCTGGCGATGAGCGCCGGAGAATTGCCGCCATAGGGATCAAACCCCGAGGCCGGATCGACGACGAGATCGGCGACATGGTTGAAGTTGACGACATTGGACAGGCGGTTGTTTTCGGTCTGCCGGCCATAGTCGCCGCTGAGCTCGACATGCCAGGAGCCGAGCCGCCCCTCGAACCCGCCGGTCAGGCTCAGGCCCTGGGTCGTGCCGGCGCTTCGCGGGTCTCCGACCTCGGTGCGGAAATCACGTTCGAGCAGGATCGGCTCGCCGGTGCCGATCGGATCGAGATACCAGGGGCTGCCAGGCGCAATCAGCACCTGTCCCTCGAACGGCAGAACCTCGAGATCGAAATGACGGCGCGAATAGAGGCCGCGGGCGAAGACGGAGAGGCCCGGCAGGATCTCCTGATCTGCGGCCAGATAGAGCGAATGGGTCTGCTGGCGCGGAAGCAGATCGACCCGCTTCTGATTGTCGACGAGGTTGGTTTCACCCGGAACGAGATCAGCGAGCGTCGGATGGCCAGGCGCGGTCGATCTTCCGATTGCGAAGCTCTCGCCATTGGCGGCAAGGATGTTGCCTGGATCGGCATAGACCGAACGCTGGTCGGGGCCGCCCCATGGACGCAGATCCTCGGTCGAGGCCCGCCTGTCGGCTCCGGCCAGCCCACCTCGATGGTCGAACTGGTAGGCGAGCATGATGCCGCCGCCGCTCCAGCGCGTGCCGGCCGCCTGCGCCAGCTGGAGCTGGCCGAAGGCACCGTCGGCGGTCCCCGAATAGAGGTGCGTCTCGAACCCCTTGAAGTGATCGCGGAAACGGACATTGACGACGCCTGCGACGGCGTCGGTGCCGTAGATGGCAGACGCCCCGTCGGTCAGGATCTCGATCCGTTCGATCGCGACCGATGGGATCAGCGAGATGTCGGTGAAGGCGCCATAGGCGCCACCCAGCGCCGGGCGATTGCCGTCGAACAACACCAGCGTCGAGGCCGTGCCGAGACCCCGCAGATTGATGCTCGCGCCATAATTCACGTTGGAATTGGCGCCGTTCCGTGCTGTCGTGCCGGTCAGCCCTTCATTGGGGCCACCTCCGAAATTCTGGGGCAGCGTCTGGACATAGTCGGCGACGGTCGCCCGCCCGCTGTCCTCGATCGTCTTGCGATCGATCACGGTCAGAGGCGAACCGATCGGGCCGGAACCGTGAATGCGGGATCCGGTGACGACGATGTCCATGCTGGCGACAACAGGCGCCTTTGCTGCGCCCCCCTTGCCATCCGGACGGAGGACATAGGCGCCGGCGATCAGCTCGGCATGTAGACCCGACCCCGCCAGGATCGCGCTCAACGCGTCACTGGCTGACAGCACGTCCTCAACGGCGCGGCTCTGTCTACCCGCCACCAGATCGGACGCGGCCACCACCCGCGCACCGGATATCCGGGTGAATTCCTGGAGCGCACTGCCGAGATCCTGCGCGGGGATCCGGTAGCTTTGCTGCGCAGCATGAGCGAGGTTCGCCCCCATCACGGCTATCAGGCTCGCGCTTGCCATGAGCAGGATATTCTTGGTCGTCGATAACATGCTCGCCCCTCTCGATCGCCGGTGATCCGGTCGTGGGGGCGCTTGACGAAGGGGCAGGGCAGGCCCCCCCGATTTTATTTTGCAGCGCTAACCTATGGGCGACAGAACATAGCGGCCGGGCTGCTCGATGAGCCGGAGCCCGAGTGCTGCCGCGAGTTGCTGGGCAAGCGCAGGCGTGTCGGACAGGTCGAAGCGTCCCTCGACCTTGCGCGCTCCAAGAGAAACATCCGCCAGCAGGATCGGCTTCGCCGCGCTTGCATTGGCATCCTGCAGGACCTGGGACAGGGGCGTCGCGTCATAGTCGCGCGCAGTGTCGGACCGGGCGATCGGGCTTGCTGCGACAGCCGTGACGGTCTGCCGCTCGCCGCTGACCACGAGCCGCTGGCCTTTGGTCAGGCGGATGGGGCGGATGCTTTCCGACTGTGCGTGCGCACGCGCCACTTCGACCACACCCTGGATCATCGTGACCGACATTCCCGAAGGTTGAAGGGCGACGTCGAACACAGTGCCGACCGCCGTCACATGCCGATTGCCGGCGGTCACCACGAAGGGGTGGGCGGGATCATGCGCGACGTTGAAGCGCGCTTCACCACGTTCGAGCAGCACGCCGCGTAGGGTGCCATCGAAATGGGTGCGGATCGCACTGTCGGCCGCCAGCCTCACCTCCGACCCGTCCACGAGACGGACGGTGCGGGCGGCCGACCCGCTTGCCATTTCGGTCGACGCCGGGACGACCGGGGAGAGGCTATGCTTCAGCAGGATCGTGCCACCGACTACGGCGAGAACCGCCGCGAAGGAGGCAAAGGCGAGCCGGGGTTGAAGCGATCGCGATCGTTGAGCTGGTGCCTGATAGGCGCGCGGCATCCCCTCGGAAGCGCCCCAGACATGCTGCGCCCTTTGGAGGGCAGTCTCATGCCGCGGATCAGCGCGCCGCCAAGCCTGAAACTCGGCGCTCTCCTGCGCGGTGAGAGTGCCGCCGAGACGCACCACCCACGCGTCCGCCTGCTGCGCAATCCGTTCGGCGCGGCTCTTGAAGAGCATCAGGCGCGATCCAGGCGTCGGCGAAGATGGGTCAGCGCTTTGGTCATCTGCTTCTCGACGCCCTTCACGCTCAGGCCCATCCTCGTTGCAATCTGGGCATAGCTGAGACCGTCGGAACGGTGCAGCAGAAAAATCTCTCGGGTCTTGGGCTTGAGCGTCTGTAGCGCGCCATTGACCCGCGAAACCGTATCACGCTGTTCGAGCGCGTCGTGCGGATCGGGACCGCCGATCCTGTTTTCGTCCAACGGGACCTGGCCGGCGCTCGCGCGATGGGCGAGGCTGCGCGCCCGGTCGCGCAGCAGATTGTCGGCGACGCGGGTCAGATAGGCCTCCGGGCTGTCGAACGTCGTGCCCCGGATGGAAGCCGCACCGAGCAGGCGCCGAAAAGTCTCGTGAACGAGGTCGACGACTTCTTCCTGGCCGACACGCCTGGCGAAGAAACGCACGAGGCGCGGCTTCTCGGCGCGATAGAGCGCATCGAAGTCGGTGCGCACGATCGCGTAGCCCGCCCAATCCTCGGGCGGTAGCGGGTCATCGATGCTCAGGCACATGGCCTTTGCCGCGATGATCCATGCATCGCGCGCCCATCCCCAATTGCGTGCTGTGCCCGATCCACATCGCCCCTCCTGAAAGAAGCGACGGGATGCCGGGTGTTTGAGAACATGCTCGAACATGCGCCGATGCCTTTGGCACCCGAAGGCGCTTGGACATGCACATCGGCCACCCGGACGGGATACCGTTTGCTCTCGAGCAGGGTTCTCAAGCCCCGGCACGCGGACGCCTCCGGTGCACTTAACAGTCTATTGTGTTCGACGACGTCTGAAAAGAGTCCTTGTGAAAATGGTCGTCCTCGACCAACTCCAAAGCCGAAGAGGCTTGATCACCAGCAGGGGTCGCGCCTGCCTTCTGCAGACCTGTGCTTCTACTGGAGGCGAAGCCATCCGCGGTGAAGAGCTTTCGTCGATTGCTTGTCGACGCACAAGCGATCCTCGACTGACGTGATTTCGTGATTTCGTGCTGGGAAGTCCACTGTTCGAGCCGATCTCGCGCAATTTGCTCCAAACGCGATTCTCGATCACTCGTCCCGTCATCCCAGAACGTCGAAGGAGGTAGATAGTAAGAACTCAGCCTTTAGTCTTGCCGACAAAGGATAGAGCGATGCAAATATGGGAGTGCGTCCATTGTCGTTCGAGGCCCGGGAGCGGATCAGCCAGGGGCGGTATTTCTCGGCCCATTTCGGAGCACACATCAGCTTCGGTGGGCAAGCGTATCGACTCTTACCAGGGCAAGCGCGTCTCAATGTTGCCGAACCCATTCGCGGGTCGCGTCCGTCAATGAGGTGTAATTTCTAAGGAGGCCCCGGGCTTGCATCGTTAGGCGGCAATTGGGGTAATTTGGAGTGTTGGCTTCTCCTCGGCCTGGGGTTTGAGCAGTTCGGCCATGCCTTCGATCTGCATGTACCTATGCTGGAGCTGGTACTCGTCATTTTGCTCGAGCAGGACAGCGCCGACCAGGCGAATAATGCTGTCCTCGTTGGGGAAAATGCCGACGACATCGGCCCGTCGTTTGACCTCTTTGTTGAGCCATTCCAATGGGTTCGTGCTGTGTATTTTCACCCGATGCTGTTCGGGGAAGGCCATGTAGGCGAGCACGTCATGCTCGGCATCGTCCATGCAGGCACCCAGCTTTGGCCAGCGCTCCCGAAGCTGGTCAGCGACATGACGCCAGGTTTGGGTCGCGGCAGCTTGATCGGGCTGAAGGAAGGCCTGACGGATGGCGGCTGCGACGACGGTGTTCTGGGCTTTGGGGACATAGGCGAGGGCATTCCTCATGAAATGGACGCGGCAGCGCTGCCAGGTGGCGCCCAGGATACGCGTGATGGCCGCCTTCAGGCCCTCATGGGCATCGGAGATGACCAGCTTCACTCCCTTCAGCCCGCGCCGGACGAGGTCGCGCAGGAAGGTCGACCAGAATGGCTCCGCTTCGCTCGGCCCGATATGCAGGCCGACAATTTCGCGGCGTCCGTCGGTGTTGACGGCAACCGCTATTATAGCGGCCACGCTCACAATCCTCCCACTTTCGCGGACTTTCAGGTAGGTGGCGTCGAGATAGAGATAGACCCATTCGCCCGTCAGCGGGCGTTTCAGGAAGGCATGGACGCGTTCGTCGATGTCCTTGCAGAGCTTGGACACGCTCGATTTGGAAATGCCCGTCATCCCCATCGCCTGCACGAGTTCGTCGACACGCCGGGTGCTGACGCCGCCGATCCAGGCTTCCTGGATCACCGATACGAGAGCCTTCTCCACCGTTTTGCGGGGCTCGAGGAAAGCGGGGAAATAGCTCCCGCTTCTCAGCTTCGGAATCCTCAGATCCAATGTTCCCAGGCGGGTGTCGAGCGACCGATCCCTATAGCCATTGCGCCATGTCGTGCGATCGCTGGACCGTTCATGGCGCTCCGCGCCGATCAAACCCTCGACGTCGGCTTCCATGATGATCTGGAGCACGCTCTGCGCGATCGTCCGCAAAAAATCTCCGTCTCCGCTCTTCGCCATCAGCTCGGCAAGCGGTAGTCTGTCACTGGTCATCGGGATCAACTCCTCGGTCAGGTTGAAGTCTGGAAACTCCACCTTATCCGATGAGCCCGGTGGTCACCGAGACCTTTGCCGGCCTGTGAGGCCGAGGCCCCACAGGCCGGCGAAGGCCCGGCATCCCTCTACGAATTTACACCAGCTCCGTGGACGCTAGCATCCCCGGATGCGTACTCTTCGCAAGTTGCTCGTGGTGGGCATGACGTCGCTGGTACGGCGAGCGAAATGTAAACCTCAGACGGTAGACCCACGTCTCGTCGCTCTGCTGGCACGGAAGCCAATGCGAGTGGCAACCGTCGCAATGGCGAACAAGACCGCCAGGGTGATCTGGGCGGTCATGGTTCG
>DATGEV010000148.1:0-12450 GCA_035309885.1 Sphingomonas sp. | reverse complement strand
AGCGGCGTCCCAGATTGGGGCGAAGTTGACACAGTTGACACCACGGAGCGTGAAATTGCGCCCGTTGCGGCTCCGGATCGACGCTGAGAAGGAACCGCCCTGAAGGCGGCCTCCGTCGACCGTGACAGGTGAAATCCTTGGGAGAAACAAACCGGCGTATCGGTGGGTCACGCCGCCTGTTCCAGGGGCTGGAGTTCAGCGTGGAAGCCGAGCTTGGCGAGCTGGGCGACTGCACGCAGTTGGCGATCGAGATTGGCGGCGCGCTTGCGGATGTCGCGCCACGCCTCGAGCAAGGGCAAGATGATCCGTGCCAAGCTGTCCCGCCCGTCCAGCAGCTCCCGGACATTGCCATGGAACGCAGCGCCTTTGCCCGCGGGGACGATAAGACCAAACGTTTTCATCAGCCCGCGAATTTGGTTGCTCAGCTTGGTGGAGACATCCAGGAGCTGGTTACGGGCGCTCACCAGCGTCCGGGTCAACATGGCGTCGAACGACTTAACCCGCACCGCTTTATAAAACCCGGCTTCAGCCAGTTGGGCGAGGCCATCAGCGTCATTGGCGTCCGTTTTGTTGAGCGTCTCATTCAATATCTTCTGCGCATGGCGCGCCTCGATACAAACGGCGGGCAGGCTTTCGCTTATCAATGCATGATAAAACCAAGTCGACAGCGGGCCGATCTCAAATACGATGCGCACAACATGAGGTTGCGCGCTTTCTGATGACTTCCGCTAGAAGCTTCGGATCAGAAGCGCATTTTCCTCGCCAGATCCGTTTGCCATCCTCGCGGATCGAGACCGCGGTCTCTTTCAGGGAAACATCAAGCCCGATATATTGCTCCATGGTTGCTCTCCATTCGATGCTTAGGCCCGGTGCCAATCGTGAGCCCGTATTTCCATCTTATCGGGGAGCAACCACCCTGCCAGCTTGCCCGTCAGGACCTTGGCCTGGGGGCGAATCGCGCCGCGATCACCCCATGTTTTGGGATCAGCGGCAGGTGCGGCGGAACGGCAACATCTGGTCGGAATGAGCCGGGGAGGAAACCACTTCCACCTGGGCGATAGTTTTGCACTGTCCCGCGGATCAGCCCGTCAAGCGAGATTCCAGACCAGACGCCAGGCAGCAAACTCGGATGGACGGATCTGATAGCGCGCGAAATTTCCCTCGTGCAGCCCCAGCAGCTCGGTCTCTGCCACCTCGACGAACTGCTCCCGATCCCCTTCGGGAATGGCCTCGCTCGCCATTTCGACAAGGTGCGCGCGCGCAGCCTGCCGATCCATAGGCGCGCGCACAACGTCCCGGATGAGGTCGCGCAGGCCATTTCGATAGCGTAGGCGGAAGGGATCGGGTTCCCCCAGCGATTGGCGTACAGCCGCGTAGCGCGCCGCGGATCGCTCATAGGCCCATAGGAAAACGTCGCGCAGCAAGGCGACGTCGTTGCGCTCATAAACCCCGAGCGTCGCGCGCGTGTAAAGATCGCCCGGAACATCGGTGAACGAGAGCGGTGCTAGGTTCGCCTTGATCATCGGGATGTTGGCGGCAAGCCGCGACACCCGCTTGTTCACGTCATCGAACGGTTGAAGATAGGGAATCTGAACCATCGCGAAGAAGGCTTGCTCGAACGGATCGTCAATCGCCGCCGCCGTCGCTAGGAGCTGATCGAAGCCTTCCTCGATCAGACCAGGCACTTCCAAGGGGTGGAACGCGGAGCCGTCGATCCCGACGATGATATGCCGGAGCCTGCCGACGGCCGTCGGATCGGCCAGCAGGTTGTTCGCCAGCAGCGCGTGCAGGTTGAGGATCGTGTAGCGATTGAACCCGATATCGTCGGCGTTAGCGACGAGAAACTCGATCGCGTCCTTATGGTTGAGGATCATTTGCGCTTCGAGCTGCCCCCGACCCTCAGCAGCCTCCCCGAAATCCAGCAGGCGCCGGGTATCGAGCAAGGAATAGGTGTTACCCTCGAGCCGACTGGAATTCCACGCGAGATCGATCAGCAGCCGGTTTAGAATCTGCTTCGCATAGGTCCCGGCCGCCGTCGGCTCGATCTTCGGCTTGCCGACGGCAGCCAAATGATCGCGATCCCGTTGGCTGAGATAGAAGCTCTCGTTCGGTCGATAACCGTCCAGAAAGTTGCGGTCATAGCCGACCGGTTGCCGGGCGGCGACCGGCTGCCGGACATAGGCAAGGAGGGCTTCGCCTTCCCGCGACAAGGGGATGATGTCGGCCGCCGGCGCGGCGCCGGCGCCTGCAAGGTGGTAGCGGGCGGCGCGGCCATTGCCGATCAGTCGCAGACGGCCAGCACCGACCAAAGTGCGAAGGCGATATTGGAGCGTGCGCCGGGCAAGAGCATCATCGAACGCCTCGGCGATCTGCGTGACCGACGCGCCGCCATCAAGCTGCGCGACGACCGCCTCTATCGCGTCCAGATCGGCAACAGGGATCGGCCTTGCCATATGCGCTCCTTAGTTGCGCGGAAATTGAACCGCGCAACTAAGTGAGTCAACGCGCAACTAAAGCCGAAATCGCGCAATCAGCGTCTGAATCGCGCAACCTTGGTTGCGCAATGCGATTTTGCGCAAACATGACTTCGGCGAGAAAACTGCGTCCGCCATCGTGAGCGATACAAGGCACCCGTCTTCAGTCCGCCACTCCACGGCATTCGATGCTGGCAGGCGATGTGCGGCACCGAAGGAAAGCTGCCGGTCGGGATTCGGAAGTGGCGCTGGAGCGATGGAACGGCGAGGATTGGTCGGATGCGGTCGGCGCGAACTGCTGAAGCGGACAGGCCGCTACAGCCGTATCAATCGCCAAAACCGGTCTGGAAGAAAACCACCCATCCCCACCGTTCGCCCTGAGCCTGTCGAAGGGCCGTCCTTACTTCGCGCTCGCCGCCAACCGACGCATATCGTCCCAATCGCCACGGATCAGCGCCATCTTCTTGGCTCGACTCCAACCCTTGATCCGGCGCTCCATTGCCAGTGCATCGATCTGCTCGCCGAAACTCTCTGCCCAGACCAGCTTCACCGGCGGGCGATCGCGGGTGAAGCCGGGAACTGCTCCGAGTTCATGCTCCCCCATCCGGCGGTCGAGATCGTCGATGTGGCCGACATAGTAAGCACCGCCCGCGCAATGGAGCATGTACGTCCAGAACGGCATGGCGCGAGGAGAACAGAAGGACAGGCCTTCGACAAGCTCAGGCCGAACGGATTTGGTTTGATCCATCGGATTTGTTTTGATCTCTTCAGCCCGCCTCAGGCCGTTGCACGCCCGGCCTCACCTCCCGCCCCCTTTTGACCATCCCGCCCCTTCCCCCTACTCTCCCGCCCATGCGGCTCAACCAGGTCACCGTCGGCTGCACCGACTATGCTGCTTCGGCGGCCTTCTACGAGGCGCTCGGCTTCACCCGCATCGTCGACGCACCGCCGCGCTATGCGCGCTTCGAGACGCCGACCGGCGACACCCTCTCCATCCACGCGATGGACGCGGTCGCCTCCACCACCATCGTCTATTTCGAGGTGGACGATCTCGACACCACCGTCGCCGCGCTCGAGGCCAAGGGGCTCGTCTTCGATCAGCAGCCCCGGCAGGAGAGCTGGCTGTGGCGCGAGGCGCGGCTCCGCGATCCGGCCGGCAATCCGATCTGCCTGTTCCACGCCGGCGAGCACCGCCGCTTCCCGCCCTGGCGACTGGCATAATGCGCTTCGAGCCGCTATCTGGCCGCACGACCGGGCCCTAAGCCCTTCCCCCATTCGCGACCAGGATCAGAAATCATGGGTTTCCGCTGCGGCATCGTCGGCCTGCCCAACGTCGGCAAGTCGACCCTCTTCAACGCGCTGACCGAGACGGCCGCGGCGCAGGCCGCCAACTATCCCTTCTGCACGATCGAACCGAACGTCGGCCAGGTCGCCGTGCCCGATCCGCGCTCGCAGAGGCTCGCCGAGGTCGCCGGTTCGGCCAAGATCATCGAGACCCAGCTCGGCTTCGTCGACATCGCCGGCCTAGTGCGCGGCGCGTCGAAGGGCGAGGGCCTCGGCAACCAGTTCCTCGCCAACATCCGCGAGGTGGACGCGATCATCCACGTGCTGCGCTGCTTCGAGGGCGAGGTGACGCACGTCGAGGGCAAGGTCGATCCGATCGCCGACGCCGAGACGGTCGAGACCGAGCTGATGCTCGCCGACCTCGAAAGTCTCGAGCGCCGCGTCCCCAATCTCCAGAAGAAGGGCGCGCAGGGCGACAAGGACAGCAAGGCGCAGGCCGCCGTGCTGGCACCCGTGCTCGACCTGCTGCGCGAGGGCAAGCCCGCCCGCCTCGGCCGCCCGAAGACCGATCCCGAAGAGATCGCGATCTTCGAGCAGGCGCAGCTGCTGACCGGCAAGCCCGTGCTCTATGTCTGCAACGTCGAGGAAGGCTCGGCCGCCGACGGCAATGCGCTCTCCGCCCGCGTGTTCGAGAAAGCCAAGGCCGAGGGCGCGCAGGCGGTTGTCGTCTCCGCCGCGATCGAGGCCGAGATCGCCACCATGGCGCCCGAGGATCGCGCCGAGTTCCTCTCCGACCTCGGCCTGCACGAGACCGGCCTCGCCCGCGTGATCCGCGCCGGCTATGCGCTGCTCGATCTCATCACCTTCTTCACCTGCGGCCCCAAGGAAACCCGCGCCTGGACGCTCGCCAAGGGCAGCAAGGCCCCGCAGGCCGCGGGCGTGATCCACACCGATTTCGAGCGCGGCTTCATCCGCGCCGAAACCATCGCCTATGACGATTATGTCGCGTTCAAGGGCGAAGCGGGCGCGCGCGACAACGGCAAGCTGCGCTCGGAAGGCAAGGACTATGTCGTCCACGACGGCGACGTGATGCTGTTCCGCTTCAACGTCTGATCGATCGGGGCGGCCCGCCGGGGCCGCCCCCCTCTCCGTTCGCGCATCTTGGCACTCAGTTTCCTTCTGCTACTTACAAGTAAAAGGAGAGCGCCATGCCCTATTTCGAGGATTTCCAGGTCGGCCAAACCGCGACGTTCGGCCGTTACGAGGTGACGCGCGACGAGACGATCGAGTTCGCCCGGCGCTGGGATCCGCAGCCATTCCACCTCTCCGACGAGGCCGCCGCCGCCACCCATTTCGGCAAGCTTGCGGCGAGCGGCTGGCACACCTGCGCGATGACCATGGCGATGACGGTGGCCGAGCACGACAAGCATGACGGCGGCTCGCTGGGCGCGGTCGGCATCGATCATCTGCGCTGGCTGAAGCCGGTGCACCCCGGCGACGTGCTCCACGTCCAGAGTGAAGTAATCGAGGTCCGCCCCTCGGGCAGTCGGCCGGACATGGGCTCGGTGCGCAGCCGCGTCACCGTGCTCAACCAGAAGGACGAGCCGGTGATGCGGTTTGAGCCGATCGTGCTGTATCGACGGCGGGGCTGAGGCCGCGCCCTTGTGTCCGCTATGAGTTGATCGGACTCCGTCGCCGGCCGAAGCCGGTGGCGGGTTGGGGTTCGGGCGTCCGAGGCGCAGGCATTTTGGGCGCGCGCTTCGACGAGCCGTCTCCGGGCCTCCTCGATCCAGCCGTCGAGGTCTGACGGGTCAGCGCCGAGAAGGTCTGCCGGTACGAGAAGCCGCTCCTCGTTGATACCGGCGAGTATATTCACCGCAGCCCAGCGAAACGTCCGGCCGCGCGCCGTCTTGGTGACGATCTCGAAACTGCGGACGTCATTCCACGCGATGTCCCGGTAGCGGCGGATCGTCCGGACGGAAACGCCGCTCGATGAGAGGCCGAGCGCCATCTTATCGCCCATGAGAAGGGCTCCGCATCGATAGGCGCCATAAAGCGCAAACCCGATCACCGCGATGGCAATGCCCCACCGCCCAGCGGGGCCGATCGCATAGAGCAGCCCAGTCCAGACGCCATGCACGCGCCCCGCTGCGATATTGGCGTTGAGCGGGATGATCAGAACCAGCGGGATCACAATCAACGTCAGCACAATGCGCTTCAAAAGCGCTGCAGCGGAGTATTCGAGCTGTCGCATGGCACGGCCTCCTGACGGACGCTCTATCGCCCATCAGGAGGAAACGGTCGGTTAAGGCGGTCAGGAGAGCCCCGGCCGGCCGATGAGCAAAGCTAAGCTCTCAATCTCCCTCGAAGCTCACCAGCGTCGTTACCGGCACACCTTCGGCGCGGAGCTTGTTGGCGCCGCCGAGGTCCGGCAGGTCGATGACGAAGGCGGCGCCCACCACTTCGGCGCCGGCCTGGCGGAGCAAGCGCACCGCGGCGAGCGCGGTCCCGCCCGTCGCGATCAGATCGTCGACCAGCAGCACCTTCTGCCCCGGCACGCAGGCGTCCTCGTGCATCACCACGCGGTCGGTGCCATATTCGAGCGCATAGTCGACGCCGATCGTAGCACCGGGCAGCTTGCCGTCCTTGCGGATCAGCACCAGCCCCTTGCCGAGATGATGCGCCACCGCGGACGAGAAGATGAAGCCGCGCGCCTCGATCCCCGCCACCAGATCGACACCCTCCGGCGCCGCGTCGGACAGGCGCTCCACCGAGGCCGCGAA
This sequence comes from Sphingomonas sp., assembly GCA_035309885.1. GTDB lineage: Bacteria > Pseudomonadota > Alphaproteobacteria > Sphingomonadales > Sphingomonadaceae > Solisphingomonas. The sequence continues at coordinate 5,909 of DATGEV010000148.1, read as the reverse complement.
GCCCTTGGGATCGAGCAGCAGCGTGGTGATGTCGCGGAACTGGATGCCGGGCTTGGGGAAATCCGGGATGGTCCGGATCAACTGGGCAAGGTCGTCATGGTGGGCGGCGGTCATCCCGGGCTCCGTCGATCAAGGAAACAAAGAGAGCGGGCCGGGAGGCACCCCGATGGTTGCCCATCGTGGCGGCGCCCCGGCCCGTCCGGTTCGTTGGCCCTTTAGCTTAGGATCGACGTTCAGGTCTGCACGGATTTTTCGTTCTCCGTTCGCCCTGAGCCTGTCGAAGCCTGTCCCGAGCGCCTGCCTTGGCAGGCAGTAGAAGGGGCCGCGATCAGGCTCAGAAAGGACGGTGCTTCGACAGGCTCAGCACGAACGGTTCAGGCATCGCTGCCGTGAAAGGCAGTCCAACTCAGTGCTTCGTGCCGGCCCAGATGCTCCGGTAGGCGCCGAAAGCCAGGATCGTCGCGATCAGAAGATAGATGATTACCATGAGGCCCGTGCGGTGGCGACTCTCCAGCTTGGGCTCCGCCGCCCACATCAGGAAGGCGGAGACGTCGGTCGCCATCTGGTCGATGCTGGCCTTGGTACCATCCGCGTAGGTCACCTGACCATCAGCGGTGAGCGGCGGCGGCATCTTGATGTTGAGGCTGGGGAAATAGGGGTTGAAGTACATCCCCTTGGGCACCGCGAAATCCGGGAACTCCTTCTTGAGGTCCGCCGACGGATGCTGGAAGCCGGTGACGATCGAGTAGATGTACGCCGGCCCACCCTCGCGCGCCTTGGCGAGCAGCGACATGTCCGGCGGCAGCGCATTGTCGTTGGCGGCGCGCGCGGCGACCTCGTTGGCATAGGGACCGGGGATGAAGTCCGACGGGATCGGCTTGCGCGTGGCCGCCTCGCCGGTGTCCGGGTTGATCGAGGGCGTCTCGTTCGCCCAGCCCTTGGCGATCGCCTTCACCTCGGGCTTGGTGAAGCCGACCTCTTCCAGATCGCGGAACGCCACCTGCCGCATCGAGTGGCAGGCCGCGCAGACCTCCTTATAGACCTGGAAGCCGCGCTGGAGTTGCTCGCGATCATAGCGGCCCATCGGCCCTTCGAAGCTGTAGTGGATCTCTTTCGGCTCGAGGTGGAACTTGTCCGACGCCAGCGTGACCGCCGGGTCGCGATGGGCGAAGAAGGCGCAGGCCAGCGCGATCACGAACAGCGCACCGACGAACGGTGCGATCAGGGGAGCGAAGAAGCGAAGCATGGTCGTCTGGTCTCCCCGAGGATCAGGCGGCTGACAGGCCGGTCGGCGTGGCGTCCGCCGTCTCGCCATGCAGCACCGATTCGGTGATCGAATTGGGCAGCGGCTTGGGCGTTTCGAACTTGGCGATCAGCGGCACGATGATGAGGAAGTGCGCGAAATAATAGGCCGCCGCGAACTGGCCGATACGCACATAGGGCTCCACCGCCGGGCTCTTGCCGATGAAACCGAGCAGCAGCACGTCCGCCACCAGCACCCAGAAGGCAATGCGGTACATCGGCCGATAGTTGGCCGAGCGGATCGGCGAGCGGTCGATCCAGGGCAGGAAGAACAGCAGCAGGATCGATGAGAACATCGCGATCACGCCCCACAGCTTCGCCGGGATCCACAGGAAGTTGAAGGTAAAGGCGCGCAGGATCGCGTAGAACGGCCAGAAATACCATTCGGGCACGATGTGCGCGGGCGTCGCCAGCGGGTTGGCCGGGATATAATTATCCGGATGGCCCAGAAAGTTGGGCGCGAAGAACATGACCAGCGAGTAGCAGATCATGAACACGCCCAGCCCGAGCCCGTCCTTCGCCGTGTAATAGGGATGGAAGGGCACGGTATCCTGCGGTCCCTTCACGTCCACGCCGGTCGGGTTGTTCGAACCGGGGATATGCAGCGACCAGATGTGCAGGATAACCACCGCGACGATCACGAACGGCAGCAGATAGTGCAGCGAGAAGAAGCGATTGAGCGCGGCGTTGTCCGGCGCGAAACCGCCCAGCAGCCACTGGCGCACCGGCTCGCCAACCACCGGGATCGCCGAGAAGAAGCCGGTGATCACCTGCGCACCCCAATAGCTCATCTGCCCCCAAGGGAGCACATAACCCATGAAGGCGGTGGCCATCATCAGCAGGAAGATCGATACGCCGAGCAGCCATACCATCTCGCGCGGCGGCTTGTAGGAGCCGTAATAGAGCCCGCGGAAGATGTGCACGTAGACGACGATGAAGAAGAAGCTGGCGCCGTTCATATGGGCATAGCGGATCAGCCAGCCCGAATTGACGTCGCGCATGATGTGCTCGACCGAATCGAACGCCACCCCGGCATTGGCGGCATAGTGCATCGCCAGGATGATGCCGGTGAGGATCTGGATCACCAGCGCGGCGCCGGCGAGCACGCCGAAGTTCCAGAAATAGTTGAGGTTGCGCGGCACCGGATAGCCGACGCCGGTCGCGTTGTAGACGAGCCGCGGCAGCGGCAGCTTCTCGTCCATCCAGCGCATGAACGGGTTTTTCGGCGCGTAATGCTCAGCCCAGGGAAAGCTCATCTGGTTCTACCCTCACCCGATCTGCACAGTGGTGGCGGATTTGAAGCTGTATTCCGGCACGACGAGATTCTTCGGTGCCGGTCCGCTCCGGATGCGCGCCGCGGTATCGTACTGCGATCCGTGGCAGGGGCAGAAATAGCCGCCATAGGTGCCGCGGTTCTCCGACGGCGTAATGCCCAGCGGGACGCAGCCCAGATGGGTGCACACCGCCATGGTGATCAGCCAGTTCTTGTGGCCGTCCTTGGTGCGCTGGGCCAGAGTCTCGGGATCGCGCAGTTCCGCCATCGGCACCGCCTCGGCTTCGGCGATCTCCTTGGGCATCAGGTTACGCACGAACACCGGCTGCTTGCGCCAGGAGACCTTGATCCCCTGCCCCGGCAGCACCTTGGCGAGGTCGACCTCGATCGAGGCCAGCGCGCGTACGTCGGCGGACGGATTCATCTGGCTGACGAGCGGGATCAGCACGGCCGCGGCGCCGACACCGGCGAAGCTCACGGCGGCGATATTGAGAAAGTCGCGGCGACGAGCGCCATGCCCGTCCTCACCGTTCGGGCCGATCACCGGCGGCCGCTGGTTGGGGTCGTCGGTGGTATTAAGCGTCGCCATGCACTAGCCCTCGGCAGTCTAAGAACGGCACCTCCAAGGGGGAGTACTGGCGTAGACTACAGCTGGCCCCCTCACGCTCACACGACGGTCCCGTGTTGTCCGGAACTCGTCGAACGGATTGATAGCGTTCGTTTTGCGGCTTTGCCAACCACCATTTTGTGGCGCTTGCGAAACCACCGTCCAATGGCCTAGCGGCATTCTATGCGGATCGCTCTGCACCAACCCGAAATCGCCGGCAATGTCGGTACGATCCTGCGGCTCGCGGCCTGCTTCGGCCTGCCCGTCGACGTGATCGAGCCGTGCGGCTTCGCGTTCTCCGATCGCGCGCTGGCGCGGGCGGGGATGGACTATGCGGAGCGCGCCGCCGTCACCCGTCATGCCGACTGGCAGGCGTTCCGCACCGCGCGAGCCGAACGGCTGATCCTCTTCACCACCACCGGCGACACCCGCCTGCCCGACATGCGTTTCGAGGCGAACGACGTGCTGCTGTTCGGATCAGAGAGCGCCGGGGCGCCGCCGCATGTCCATGACGCGGCGGCGCAGCGCATCCGCGTACCGATCGCGGCCGACGCGCGATCGCTCAACATTGCCATGGCCTGCGCGATGGGCGTGGGCGAGGCGCTGCGGCAGACAGGAGGCTGGCCGACATGATCCCGCTCGACCAACAGCAGACCCGCGCCCGTGCCTGGTTCGAATCGCTGCGCGACCGCATCTGCGCCGCGTTCGAGGCGATCGAGCGCGAGGCCGGATCGTCGGCGCGCTTCGAGTACACGCCCTGGCAGCGCGACGACGTCTCCGGCCCCGGCGGAGGCGGCGTGAAGGGCGTGATGAAAGGCCGCGTGTTCGAGAAAGTGGGCGTCAACGTCTCCACTGTTGCCGGCCACTTCTCGCCCGAATTCGCCAAAAGCATCCACGGTGCCGGCGAGGATCCGCGCTTCTTCGCCACCGGTATCAGTCTGGTCGCGCACATGGCCAATCCGCATGCCCCCGCGGTCCATATGAACACGCGCTTCCTGCGCACGACCAAGAGCTGGTTCGGCGGCGGCGCGGACCTCAATCCGCCGATCCCGAACGCGCAGGACACCGCCGATTTCCACGCCGCGCTGAAGGCCGCCTGCGAGGCGCACGCACCGGTCGGCGACTATCCGCGCTACGCGAAATGGGCGGAGGACTATTTCTTCATTCCCCACCGCAAGGTGCAGCGCGGCGTGGGCGGCATCTTCTACGACCATCTCGACGCCGACGACGAGCATTTCGAACCCGCCTTCGCCTTCACCCAGGCGGTAGGCGACGCCTTCTTGCGCATCTATCCCGAGATCGTCCGCCGTCGCCGCGACACCCCCTTCACGCCCGAGGAAGAGCGGCAGATGCTGGTCTGGCGCGGGCGCTATGCCGAGTTCAACCTCGTCTATGATCGCGGAACCCTGTTCGGGCTGCGCACCGGCGGCAATATCGACGCGATCCTGATGAGCCTGCCGCCGCGCGCCATGTGGGAGTGATCCGGTGAGCCTCACCGCCGTGCCCGATGGCGAGATCGCCACGATCGTCACCTCGCTCCAGATGCGCGCGCGGCCCAGGCCCCGCCCGGCGCCCGCCTCGCGCCTGCGCCTTGATCGCTGGCGCGAGCCTGCGCCCGATCGCTACCGCACGCTGTTCCGGCGGGTGGGCGCGCCGTGGCTGTGGTTCTCGCGGCTGGTGATGAGCGACGAAGCCCTCATGGCCATCGTCCACCACCCCGCGGTCGAGCTCTACGCCGTCACCGACGCGCGCGGGATCGAACTTGGCATGCTGGAACTCGACTTCCGCGAGCCCGCCACCTGCGAGATCGCCTATTTCGGGCTGGTGCCCGAACTCACTGGACAGGGCGAGGGGCGCTGGCTGATGGCGCATACGCTGATGCTCGCCTGGCGCGCGGATATCGAGCGGGTGTGGGTGCACACCTGCACGCTCGATCACCCCAAGGCGCTAGGCTTCTACCGCGCGCAGGGGTTCGAGCCCTATGCGCGGGTGGTGGAGACCTTCGCCGATCCGCGTCTCGCCGGTCTGCTGCCGGCGGACGTGGCGCCTCAGATCCCGCTGATCGGGCCGTTGACCGTGGCGTCGAGCGAGCGGTAGAGCCGCGCCACGAACACCGTCCAGATCCCGCCGATCACCGCCACCATCGCGCCGGTCGCGACGAAGGACAGGATGATCGTCACCGACGCACCGCCGGCCAGCGCGCCGATCAGCTGCGCGATCGCCCCGATCGGGATCAGCAGCACCAGCATCAGCAGCAGTGCCACGAACAGCATCACCACGCGCAGCAGCAGCAGCTTGGGGTAGCAGCCGCGCGTCAGCCGAAACGCGGCGCGCACCGCCGTCCAGGGCGATTGCTGGCGATCGGACAGCACCGCCCAGATCGGCATCAGCCGCACGAACAGCCAGATCGTGATCGCGATGCAGGCGAGGTTGAGCACCATCGAGGTCGGCCCGAGCGCACCCGCGAAGCGCAGCTCCAGCGCGGCGACCAGCCCGAGCGGCAGCGCCATCGCGAATTGCAGCCCGACATAGAGCATCAACAGGCCCAGCCCGGAGGGCAGGCGCGACAGCGCCACGCCGATGCTCTCGCGCACGCTCACGCCCGGACGCAGCGCCAGCGCCGACACCGCGAGCGAACCCAGCATCGACAGGATGCCGCAGGGGATGAACCACAGCATCCAGGTGCCGAATTTGGGAAGGTGATCGGGCGCCGCGTCGATCGGCACG
>DATGEV010000147.1:0-9608 GCA_035309885.1 Sphingomonas sp. | reverse complement strand
CGAGGAACGAGGTCGAGTTCACCTCCGAGGCCGCGCTCTGGAGATCGCGCTTGAGCAGATAGAAGGACACCGCCAGGAAGAGGAAGTCCTTCATCAGGAACCCAAGCGGCAGAGTCATGATCGGAAATCCGCCTGCCTCCTTGGCCCAAGCGTCGGGCAGGAAAAAGATGATGCTCGTCGTGCCTACGAAGGTGACGATCGAGCCTAGCGCGCCCAGGACGCCGAGTTTGCGGCTCCAGTAGCCCAGGAGGATCAGCGTGCCGAAGGTGAGTTCGCTTGTCCCAAGGAAGAAACCGGCGCCTCGGACACCAAAGACCGGTTCGAGCCAGAACACGACAGGGCTGTGGCTGATCATTGGAACGAGCAGTTGCGAGGTGTAGGCGCTCCACTTCTGGATGCTGAAGATATAGAACGTCAACACCATCGCCGCTCGCACCAACTTATAGTCCATATCGCCTTGCAACAGGCTGAGCTTGGACGCTCTCAGAAGAAGAGAATTCATCAGCTTGTTTCCTTCTATGGTAAGTTGCACCAACAGCGCCGCCTCAGCGCGAGGCATCCTTGCTTCGCGGGCAGACCAATACGGCCAGGAGCACCACGTCCTTCATGACGAGGGGAACGTTGCCGACCATGGCGGGAATGCCACCCGCGGAGGGCGCCCACCCGTCCAGCATGAAGGGAATGATCCACCATGACCGTCCTGAGTTGCCGTCCGGTTTGACGGTGATGTCTTCTTATGGCGCATCAATGAGATTGATAATATGACATATGCTCAATGATATGCCAGATCGTCTCATAGACGATGACAGACGTCGGAATCCGTTGAGCGATGATCTGCGCGAACATCGGCGTGATGATCAGGATGGCCGCAAATCCGAGAACCTGCACCGATATGACGAACGGCCCTTCGGCATGGGTCGCGCTTGGGATGATGGCGGCCGGCGAAAGCCTGCTAAGGCTTGCGGCCGTGAACGGTTAAGAGAGGCCGATGGCGATTCAACGACGCACCATCCTCATCACCGGAGCGAGTTCCGGGCTCGGGGCGGGACTCGCACGGAGCTTCGCCGCCCGAGGCCGCAACCTCGCGCTATGCGCCCGAAGGCTGGACGCACTGGAAGCGCTCAAGACCGACTTGGCACCGCACGGGGCCCGGATCGAGATCCGAGTGCTCGACGTCAACGACCATGACGCGGTCTTCGCCACGTTTCGCGAATTGGATGAAACGCTGGGCGGGATTGATCGAGTGATCGTCAATGCCGGCATCGGTGGCGGGCGCCGGCTTGGTATCGGTGAGTTCGCGACCAACCGCGCTGTCGCCGAGACCGATTTCATCGCGGCTCTTGCGCAGGTGGAAGCGGCATTGGCGCTCTTTCGCCCGCGCAACGCCGGCCATCTCGTGCTGATGTCGTCGATGAGCGCGATCCGGGGGCTCCCGGGCTCGGCGGCTGTCTATGGTGCCGCCAAGGCGGCACTCTCCCAGCTCGGCGAGAGCCTCGCGGTCGAGTTTCTCGGTTCGCCGATCCGTGTCAGCACCATCGAACCGGGATTCATCCGCACCGCGATCAACGTGCATCGCACGCATATGCCGTTCGCGGTCGACCTGGACGTCGGCGTCCCCGCCCTTGTCCGCGCAATCGAGGCAGAGCAGCGACTGGCACGCGTACCAGGCTGGCCTTGGGCACTGCTCGGCGCAATCAGTCCATTTCTTCCGCTCGCCATGCTCAAGCGAATGGGCGGCTGAGCCCACCAGGCGCCGGCCACGAATGGCAGATTCCGAGCAGGATATGCCGGAACGAGACACGTGCTTCAGTGGTCGCGCTTGAGCGCAGGCTCAGCGCCCCGCGATCCGGAGCTGAAGGAGAACGCAGGCCCGGATGTTATCGCAACAATAAGGCAATAGCGCCTGCCATCAGCAGGAGCTTCACCAGCCAGCCAATGGCGTGGCTGGCGGTTACCAGCGCGTCGATCTTAATGAACATGTGATTGGTGACGAGCATGGGCAACGGCGCGATCAGCCAAATCGCAAGCGCGAGTTTGACGGCATCGCACAAGTTCGTCTGGCCGAGCCTGACGGCAAGCAGCACCATGACGGTCGAGGTGAGTATCGTCAGCGCCTGAGCGGCAAGGATTCGTCCGCGCTCACCGACAGCGTCGCGCCAAACTTCAGGGTGACGCCGATAGCGGTCGTGAAACAGCACCCCGGCGAACAACCAGTCCGCAAGCGAACCGAGCACCGCGCCCGCAACAACGGCCTCGACAATGGCGAACGAGAAATGTGGCACGAACAGAGGCTATCAGAGCCACGCACAAAGGAAAGAGCGCAAGACAATCCTGGCGTTCAACTCCCCCTTGCCGTTCTTCGGACTGGAGCGGCCATGGATTTCCCGAGGCAGAACCAGCCCACGACTGTAACCGCCAAACCGATTACGCAGACAACATAGGAGGCCGCGCAAAGAAAACGGCTCCAGTCGAGCGAGAGGTGAACGAAGTTGCGTACCAGCAGCAGGGCCGCGCTCCCCACATAGCCCGCCGCATCGGCGACAGAGATGAGCAACCCCGCATGGCCCGACGCCGACGTCGCCGCCATCGGCCGGTCGAACAGCCGACCGGTCCCACAAGGCGGCGGCGTTGTTTCCTGTCTCGTTCCGCGCCGGATGGGGCAGCGCCCAGGGCCACATCCAGTCACCGAAAAACGGCGGACGAACGGCCGCTGAGACATTGCCCCGACGTACGGAAGTCCGCATGATAGGGCGAGAAAGCAGAGGCCGATCGATCGAAGGGGTAGTAAGATTTCGTCGTTTTCTCCCAGTGCGGACCGAGCCGAAGTGAGGCTCCTCGCGCACCGTTCCTCGTATCGCAAGTGGATCTGGGCGCTTCTGGCGCTGATCGCTTGCCTCTGCGCCTACACGCTGGCGGGCTTCTACCTGGTCCCCCGCCTGATCCGTTCACAGGCGACGCAATGGGTCGGTACCAATCTGGGCAAACCGATTTCGCTCGGCGAGATCCGGTTCAATCCCTTCACCTTCACGGTCGATGTTGACGACATGGCGATCCCCGGCCCGACCAGGCCGATGGTCGCGCTGGGTCATCTGCATCTCGATTTCTCGATCCGCTCGCTGTTCGAGGACGCCTATCGGTTCGACGAGATCCGGCTGGAGCGGCCGCGCGTCGATGCGGTGATCCGGCCTGACGGATCGCTCAACCTCACCGAGCTGATGCCCAGGACACCGTCGAAGGGGCCAAGCCCGGCGGTACGGATCGGAACATTCTCGGTTGATCGCGGCACGCTGCGCTTCACCGATCTCAGCCGTCCGCTCAAGCCCGAGAAGACGCTGGCGCCGATCAGCTTCTCTTTGCAGGACTTCCAGACCAACCGCACCACCGGCGGCGCCTTCTCGCTCCACGCAAAAAGCGAGCATGGCGAAGGCTTCGCCTGGGCCGGGACGGTATCGATGGCGCCCATCGCCTCGCGGGGGCGGTTCACCGTCACCGATCTGCGGAGCGACACGGTCGAGCAGTTCATGAGCGAGGCATTGCCTGTCAGGCTCACCGGCGGCCAGGCGACGCTGAGCGGTCGCTACAGCTTCGCCTATGGCCGCAATGGGATGCATCTGGACGCCGCCGTGCCGCAGATCGCGATCGCCGGCCTCGCCCTCGACGGCAAGCCCGCACTGTTCCGCGGCGCGGTGACGCTTGAGCGGGCAAGAGCAAGCGTTGGCCGGATCGCGTTCGCCAGCGACGGAGGTCAGGGTCTCAAGCTCGACGCGGCGATGACGCGCCTGGCCCTCCACGGGGTCCACCTCTTGCCGACGGGCGGCGCGGCGGCAGATGCGCTCAGGCTGGCCGATGCTGCGCTCGATGGCGCGACGCTTAACTATGCGGCGCGCACGATCGAGCTGGGCCGGCTGACCCTCGACGGGGCGGATCTGCCCGTCCGTCGCGAGCAGGATAGCCGGATCAACCTGATGGCGCTGATGCCCGCGACACCCGGCGGAGCGGCCAGCGCCCCAGCGCCGGCGGCGCCGTGGAACGTCCGGCTTGGCGCGCTGACACTCGATCACGCGGCGCTGCGTGTCGAGGACCGTGCGGTCCTGCCCGCGACGCATTTCGACATCTGGCCGATCCGCCTTTCCGCGACCAGCCTCGGCAGCGATCTCACGAAGCCTATGGATGTGCGCTTCGACGCGCGCGTCAACGGCAACACCAGCGTCTCGGGTGAAGGCAGAGTCACGCCGGCAGGCGGCGTGGCAAACCTGAAAGTCGCGCTCGCCAAGCTGCCGCTCAAGGCGATCCTGCCCTATATCCCGCGCTATCCCGGCCTCAATCCCCAGTCGGGCACCCTCGCCGCCTCGGGAACACTCCATCTGGCGGGAGCCGACAGCACCGCGCTTCGCTTCAAGGGCGACGCCATGCTCGACGATTTCGCCATGAACGAGAGCGCTACCAACGCACCGCTGTTTGGCTGGCGCGGCCTCACGCTGTCCGGGATCGATTATCAGCCCACGCGGGTCGACATCGAGCATGGCCATCTGGTCGCCCCGTTCGGGCGCGTCGCGATCCTCCCCAACGGGACGTTCAACTACACCTCGCTCACGGCCGCGGGCGCATCGCCCGCTGCCCCTCCCCCATCCCCCGCACAGGCCGCATCGACACCCGCATCAGAGACGGCTCCCCATCTTCCATCCCCACCGCCGCCGCCGTCGCTGCCTGTCCGGGTGAAACGGCTCGATATCAGCGGCGGGACGATGAGTTTTGCGGATTATTCGATCGATCCCAATTTCGCGGCGCAGGTCGACGCGTTGCAGGGCAGCATGGCCAACGTCTCCAACCTGCCTGGCACAGCCGCCACGATCGACCTCTCCGGTCAGGTCATCGATCGTTTCTCCCCTGTTGCGATCAAGGGAAGTATGGACCTGCTCGGCTATGACGAGCAGACCGACATGCACGTCGCCTTCCGCAACATCGAGCTGCCCGTGTTCGATCCCTATTCGGGTCGCTACGCCGGATATGCCATCGCCAAGGGCAAGCTGACGACCGAATTCCACTACCGGATCGCCAATCGCACGCTCAAGGCGGATCACCATATCGTCATCGACCAGCTCCAGTGGGGCCAAGCGACCGCGAGCAAAGAGCGGGTGCCGCTGCCCATCCGGCTGGCGACATCCTTGCTCAAGAACAAGGACGGCGTCATCGACCTCAATTTTCCGGTAACCGGGTCGCTCGACGATCCGCAGTTCCGTCTTGCGCCGATCGTCTGGAAGATCATCGGCAACGTTATCGAGAAGGCCGTCACCGCGCCGTTCCGGATGATCGGTTCGATCTTCGCCGGTGCCGAGAAGGCGCAATATGTCGACTTCGCACCGGGCTCGGCGACGCTGCCGACCGGCGCCTCGGATGCGTTGGCGACGCTTGCCAAGGTGCTCGCCCAGCGCCCTGCGCTGGAACTCGACATCCCGGCCGGCCCCGCGATCAAGGAGGACGCCATCGCGCTGGCGGACGCGCAGATCGACCAGCTCCTGATGGCGAAGGAGGCCAGCAAGGGCGCACCGGCGGACCCGGCCACGCTCAAGATCGACGAGCGCAACGCCCGCCTCAAGGATCTGTATAAGGCCAAGCTCGGCAAGAAGCCGGTTTTCCCGGACGCGCTTGCTACCCCTGCGACGGGCGTGAAGGAGCACGATCAGGCCGGGCTCAAGGACAGCGATCGCCGCAAGCTGCAGGAGGCCGAATGGATGCGCGCGCAGCTCAGGACGGCGCTGCTGCCCTCCAATGCCGAGATCGCCAAGCTTGGCGCGGCGCGCGCGACCAAGGTGCGGGACGCCCTGCTTGCCGACGGCAGCGTCGATCCGGCGCGCGTGTTCATGGCAACGGAAATGACGGCGAGCGAAATCAACGGCCATTCCAGGCTGGAGCTCAAGCTTAAATAGGCTGCGCGTCCGCCCGCGCCGATTTCGGACGGAATCGGAAGGGCCTGAAAGCGCTCGGGCAGGCAATGCCTCGCTGGCGGGCGTTGCCCGAGCGGGTGGAATCACCATCTCGGGCGATGTTCAGCTTGCGTGCACCGGATCGCCGCGATCAAGCGGCTACGGGGGAAGCCTGGTTCGCACGGACCACGTCCGCCCGGCATGGATGAGAGGACCGCATGCCTACCGTCAAATATCGTCTCCACGGCCATCGACCGCCACCGCAGCCGATCCGCGTCAATGTTCCGGGCTGGGCCGGCGACAAGGATCCTCGCGCCGATGGGAGCCATGAGCAGCCATGGCATTGCATCCCCTTTTCCGAGAGTGCGCGGTACGGCCTTGAGCTTCTCTATCCCTTCGATGACGAACTGCGCGTGACCAGCGTTGACGGCCGCGTTCGGCTGGATGCCGATTGGCGCGAGCCGGCCGACCCCGACATGATGTGGCCGCCGTTCCGAGCCTTCGGGGAGGATTTCTACTCCTACCAGTTGTCGCTCGATCTCGAAGTGCCCGGTGGATGGGCGATCCGAACGGAGCCCCATCCTCGCTATTTCACCGATGTCACCAATACCACGCCGTTGGCAGTGCCTGCGCTCATCCGCACGGACTGGTGGCCGATGACATTCTTCAGCATTTTCAAGGCGCCACCGCCCGGCGTAACGCATGTCTTCCGCAAGGACGAACCGTTCATGAGCGTGATCGTGCTGCCCGCCGATCCCGAGCTCGATCTGCAGCCCATGACGGAGGAGGAAGTGGCGCAACGCGAAATGCGCGCACGGCGCCTCGCTGCCAGCCGCGACAGGCTTGCCGAGGGGACGCGGTGGCTCTCATCGACCAATACCGTCTTCGACGGCACCTACCGCAACATGGCGCGGGCAGCGAGGGCGAAGCAGAAGTCCGACCATCAGCGGTCTTGAAGTGCCCCGTCGATCGCAACCTGAACCTCGGTTGCACGAGGCGTTCAGAGTGCCGGCATCGTCACTGGCTTAGAATGACCTACGCTTCCGGCCGACGGCCCCCCTGTCGTGTCCGCTGAGCGGCCACCGCGCGTATTTGTGGAGGAATTATGCAACGTAAGACCGTTATGCTTGCCGGAGTAGCCGCCGCCGCTATTGCCGCTGCAGGCTCAATTCCCGTGGCGCCAGCCGCCGCCGACCCCATTCCACCGGCTGCGACTTATGCCGATCTGTTGGAACCGGTGCCCAACGCCCTGGATCGATTGAACGCCGCCGACGCTCAAAGCAGGGCGGCACGGCTTGTCCCGGTGCAATATTGGGGCGGCTATGACGGGCCCTACTACCATCATCACCATCACCATCACCACCACCATCATCATCACCATTCCCGCCGGTGGTATTACGACAATGGCTATTATTGGGATGGCTATGGCTGGGTGATCCGTCCCATTTACCACCACCATCACCACCACCATCATCATCATCATCATCATCATCATCATCACTGGGATAATTGATGGATCGGAGCGCCGGTCCTTCGCAGGCTCGGCGCCCCATCTCCTTGGCGCGAATGGCAGTTTCGACAGGCTGTTGCAGACGTCACTCGCATCCGGCGACGATGCCTGGGCTCATGCCGTTGGGGTTGGACAGGTCGTCGACGAGGCAGCCGGTGGTTCCGCGCGTCGCCCACCATCCTCAACAACCGCGCAGAGCCGCAACCTGATCTCGACGGCCTGCACCGGTGGATCATCCACGCCTCCGATCCCGAGGCGACCTGTCGCGGCCGGGCGGCTCATAGCCTCGCGCGCGCAGCACGTCGGAGCCGAGCCGCATCTTGTTCCATGTCCACCAGAGACGATAGGCCAGGCTGCGCAGCGCGTTCATGGCATCGGCCCTAGCGCCGCCACGCCCCGTCGGACAGCCCCCGACATCGCTGGCGACCGTCATGTGCGTGCGCTTGCGCTTGCTCGCCGAGGATGCAATCAGGCCGCATCTTTTTGGATCTTGCGCGAGTCAACACATGCGGATCACCATGATCGGAACCGGCTATGTCGGCCTTGTTTCCGGCGCCTGCTTCTCCGACTTCGGCCATCAAGTGATCTGCGTCGACAAGGACGAGGCCAAGATCGCCTCGCTCGAGCGCGGCGTGATGCCGATCTATGAGCCCGGCCTCGACACGCTGGTCGCCACCAACGTCCGCGCCGGACGCCTGTCCTTCACCACCGACGTCAAGGCGGGCGTTGCCAACGCTGACGCGGTGTTCATCGCGGTCGGCACGCCGTCGCGTCGTGGCGACGGCCATGCCGACCTCAGCTATGTCTTCGCCGCCGCCAAGGAGATTGCCGAGGCGGTCGATCACGACATCCTGCTCGTCACCAAGTCGACCGTGCCGGTCGGCACCGGCGACGAGGTGGAGCGCATCGTCCGCGAAGCCGCGCCGGGCCGCGCCATCCGCGTCGCCTCCAACCCCGAATTCCTGCGCGAGGGCGCGGCGATCGAGGATTTCAAGCGCCCCGACCGCGTGGTCTGCGGCACCGACGACGAGGCTGCGCGCGAGGCACTCCGCCAGATCTACCGGCCGCTGTCGCTCAACCAGTCGGCGCCGGTGATGTTCACCGGGCGGCGCACGGCGGAGCTGATCAAGTACGCCGCCAACGCCTTTCTTGCGACCAAGATCACCTTCATCAACGAGATCGCGGATCTGTGCGAAGCGGCCGGCGCCGACGTGCAGGAAGTGTCGCGCGGCATCGGCCTCGACAACCGCATCGGCCGCAAGTTTCTCCATGCCGGCCCCGGCTATGGCGGTTCCTGCTTCCCCAAGGACACGCTGGCGCTGCTCAAAACCGCCGAGGACATGCAGGCGCCGCTGCGCATCGTCGAGGCGGTGGTGTCGGTCAACGACAGCCGCAAGCGCGCGATGGGCCGCAAGGTCTTGAAGGCGATGAACGGCGATGCGCGCGGCAAGCGCGTCGCGGTGCTCGGTCTCACCTTCAAGCCCAACACTGACGACATGCGCGATTCGCCCGCCATCGCCGTGGTCCAGGCGCTGCAGGACGCCGGCGCCGACATCTTCGCCTGTGACCCCGAAGGCGTCGAGCAGGCCAGGAAGGTGCTGCAGAACGTCGAGTTCGTCACCGATCCCTATGCCGCCGCCGAGGGCGCCGACGCGGTGGTAATCGTCACCGAGTGGGATGCCTATCGCGCGCTCGATCTGCGCCGCCTCGCGACCACGATGGCGACGCCGCTGCTCGTCGACCTGCGCAACGTCTACCAGCCCGAGGAGGCCGCCAAGGCCGGCCTCGCTTATGTGGGTATCGGCAAGCCGGCCTGATCCCGATCCGCGGAGAGGGGCGTTGTGCCCCTCTCCGCACAGACTGACTCAGGCGCCGCTTCTGGCGCGATAGCCCTTGTACCAGTCGACCCAGAGCGGGATGCCGACATCGATCGGCGTGGTCGGCCGGAAGCCCAGATCGCGCTCGATCGCCGACAGGTCGGCATAGGTCGCCGGCACGTCGCCGGGCTGCATCGGTTTGGCGATCCGGATCGCCTCGCGACCGCACGCGGCCTCGATCAGCCCGATCAGTTTCTCCAACTCTTCCGCGTGGTTGTTGCCGATATTGTAGATGCGGTGGGGGGAGCGGCTGCCACCCGCCTTCTCCGCGCCATCGTCGGGCGGCGGATTGTCGAG
>DATGEV010000146.1:0-2242 GCA_035309885.1 Sphingomonas sp. | reverse complement strand
CATCCATCCCGAAGAGGTTTTGCCCTAGTTAGCAGATATGGAACGCCAGCGCCTAGGCCTCCGCCGTCCGGCGGATCGTCTGCCACAGCGCGGCGACGTCTGCGGCTTCGGTGGCGATCGCGCCGATCGAGACGCGCACCATCCAGCGGCCATCCACCACGGCGGGCGTCAGGTAAGCGGCGCCGGAGCGGTTGATCCGCTCGGCCCAGCCGAGCGTGTACTTGTCGAGGGCCTCGCCCGCCAAGCCCGGCGGCTCATAGCGCAAGCACACCGTCTGCAGCCGCACCGGCACCAGCAAGCGCCAGTTCGGTGTCGCCACGACCTGCTCGCCAAGCCATTTGGCATTCGCCATGTCGCGCCGGAGCCGTGCGCGCAAGGCTTCGACGCCTTGCTCGCGGATCAGGAACCAGAGCTTGAGCGCGCGGAAGCGGCGGCCGAGCGGAATGCCCCAGTCGCGCAGCGTCTTCACCTGCCCGTCCACCGACGACTGCAGGAAGCTCGGATTGGTCGACATCACGCGGATGAGGTGCTGCGGATCGCGCACATAGTAAAGCGAGCAGTCGAAGGGCGCGCCCAGCCACTTGTGCACGTTGATGACGACGCTGTCGGCGCCCTCGATGCCGTCCCACATCCACCGGCACTCCGGCAGGATCATGGCGCTGCCGGCCATTGCGGCATCGACATGGAGCCAGATGTTATGGCGCTTCGCGACCTCCGCCAGCGCGCGCACGGGATCGAACGCCGTGGTGGCGGTGGTGCCGACGGTCGCCACGATCGCGCAGGGCCGGATGCCGTCTGCCAGATCCCTGCGAACCAGCTCCTCGAGCGCGTCGGCGCGCATCCCGTACTCGGCATCGAACGGCACCAAGCGCAGGTTGGCGCGGCCGAAGCCCGCCAGCAACGCACCCTTGTCCACGGAGCTGTGGCTGTGGGCGGAGACATAGATCGCGAGCGGCTGATCCTCAGCCTGCAAGCCGCCGCGGGAGAGCGCGTAATCGGTCGTGCGCTCGCGCGCGCAGATGAGCGCCACCAGCGTGCTGGTGGAGGCGGTGTCCTGGATCACGCCGCTCCATTTGTCGGAGAGGCCGACCATCTGGCGGACCCAGTCGGCCATCACCTCCTCGACCTCGGTGACGGCCGGGCTCGATTGCCAGGCAAGGCCCAGCACGCCGAGCCCTGTGCTCACGAAATCCGCCAGCACGCCCGCCGGCAGCGCGTTCCCGGGGAAGTAACCGAAGAACCGCGGATGCTGCCAGAGCGAGAGTCCCGGCACGACGATGCGGTCGAGGTCCGCCAGCACCGCCTCCATCGCCTCAGGGTGCTCGGGCGGCGAGGCCGGCAGCTGCTTCTTGATGTCGCCGGGCTTCATCTGCGCCATGACCGGGCGCTGAGCGACGCTCGCCTGATAGTCGGCGATCCAATCGATCAGGCGGTGGCCGTATTTGCGGAATTCGTCGGGCGTCATTGTGCCGTGAGACCCGTCGTGTCGATGGCCGGCTTCTTGCCCGCGATCATGTCGGCGAGCACGCGGGCGGAGCCGTGGGACATGGTCCAGCCCATATGGCCCTGTCCCGCGTTGAGGTAGAGGTTGCGATACTTCGTCGGGCCGATGCGCGGCGTGCCTTCCGGCGTCATGGGACGGAGCCCCGCCCAGTAAGAGGCGCGCGAGAAGTCACCCGCGCCGGGGAACAGGTTCTCGGCTACCTGCTTCGCGGTGTTGAAATCGGCGGGCTTGTGCGTGGTGTCGTAGCCCGTGAACTCCGCGGTCGCGGTCATGCGGATGCGGTCGCCCATGGGCGTGTAGGCGACCAGGAAATTCTCGTCGATGCCGGGGAGCCGCGGCGCAAGGTCGGGGTCCTTGATCGGCATGGTGATGGCGTAGCCCTTGACCGGATAGACCGGCACGTCGAGCCCGAGCTTGCGCGTGAAGAAGGGCGCGTAGCTCCCGAGCGCCATCACCACGGCATCGCCGGCGACCTCGCCCTTGTCGGTGCGGACGCGGCCGATCCGATCGCCCTCGGCGTCGATCGCGGTAATCGTGGTGCCGTACTGGAACTTGACGCCGCGCTGCCGGCAGGCCTCCGCGAGCGCATTGGTGAATTTGTGGCAGTCGCCGGACTCGTCGGTGGGGCCGTGGAGGGCGCCATGCACTTTGCCGCGCGCCGCCTTGAGCGCGGGGTCCACCTGGATGATCCCCGCGAAATCGAGGATGTGGAATTTCTGGCCGCCCTCCTCGAGGATC
>DATGEV010000145.1:0-3489 GCA_035309885.1 Sphingomonas sp. | reverse complement strand
GGTCAAAGAATCCCTCGCCTACGCCGCATGGGTCTGCGCCCGCCTCGGAGGATGGACCGGGTATTATGGAAAACCCGGTCCCGTCGTCATGCTCAATGGGTGGCTCGAAATCCAAGCCGCCAAACGCGCCATCCAAACCCTAGGCTACTCACACAATGTGTGAATCCGGTAGCCAGTGGAGGGGAGAGGGTCCAGAGCTTGGGAGGGCTTGCCCCCCAACCGGGAAACGGGTTCAGGCCTCGAGCTGGCGGAGCAGCAGCCGCACGTCGGCATCGAGCTCTGCATCCGCCTTGCGGAGCTTCTCGATCTGGCGAACGGCGTGGATGACAGTTGTGTGATCGCGCCCGCCGAAGCGCCGGCCGATCTCGGGCAGCGAGCGCGGGGTCAGCTGCTTGGCGAGATACATCGCGATCTGACGCGGGCGGGCGACCTCGCGCGCGCGGCGCGCGGAGGTCATCTCCGACTGGCGGATGCGGTAATGGTCCGACACCTTGCGCTGGATCTCGTCGATCGTGATGCGGCGCTGGTGGGCGCGCAGCACGTCGGTCAGCGTCTCCTCGACGAAGGCGACGTCGATCGGGCGGTTGGACAGCATCGCATAGGCGACGACGCGGTTGAGCGCGCCTTCCAGCTCGCGGACGTTCGATGCAATGCGCTTGGCGAGGAAGAGCTGGACGTCCTGCGGCACGGTAACGTGCGGCATCGTCTCGAGCTTGCGCGCGATGATGTTGAGGCGGAGCTCGAAGTCGGCCGGATTGACGTCGGCGACCAGGCCCCAGGAGAGGCGCGAGAGAATGCGGCTCTCGATGCCTTCCAGATCCTGGGGACTACGGTCGGCGGTGATCACCAGCCGCTTACCGGCCGAGATGATCTCGTTCATCGTATGGAAGAATTCCTCCTGAGTGGAATCCTTGCCGGCGATGAACTGGACGTCGTCGATCATCAACAGATCGGCGGAACGCAGACGCTGCTTGAACCCATGCGTGTTTTTGGCACGCAACGCGCCCACAAACTCGAACATGAACTTTTCGGCCGACATGTAGACGATCTTCGATCGCGGATGCTGGCGGCGATATTCGTGGCCGATGGCGTGCATCAGGTGGGTCTTGCCTAGCCCCGTGCTGCCATGGAGGAAAAGCGGGTTGAAGGTGAGCGCGCCGCCCTCGGCCACCGTGCGCGCGGCGTTGTACGCAACCTCATTGGGCTTGCCGATGACAAATGTCTCGAAAGTGTAACGACCCTCGAGCTGGATGCCCTCGACGCCGCCGGCGGCGTCCGCACCGGACTCGCCCTCGACCGGCTCCGTCTCTACGGGCTCCGCCGGCTCGATCGCGAACAGCGTCGGCTTCTGCACCTCGGCGCCGGTCAGCACGATCACACGACGGACCTGCGGCAGGTGCGCGCGCCACGCATGGAGCAGGCGCTCGGAATAATGGGTGTCGACCCAGTTGGCCATGAACTCGGACGGCAGCGCGATGCGGACGACGCCATCTTCCTCGTCGAAACCGGCAAGACGCGCGGGTTTCAGCCAGTTGTCAAAGGTCCGCGCGCCGCAATCGCGACGCAGGCCGGCACGGATCGATTCCCAAGCGGCATCCACAGGATCATCACCCGCGCCACTCATCGTTCCAGTCATGCCGACAGCCTGATTCACGCAACCTCCCCCCGTCCGGTCGCCCAACTATCGGACAAGCTACAGACAAAGCACTCCCCATGCCGGAAGCGCCCCCGCCTGCCGACCTAGGACAACTGGATTATACTGGCCCCACCCACGCCGATCGAATGATTCGCCGTTGCCGGGAAGAGCGTTGTAGGAACGCGGAAGCCCCCCGATCAAGGGGCAGCATCGTCACGGGCGTGAAATATAGAGCCTTGACAAGCAAAGCCGCCCCTTTCGGGTATCCCTCATATTTTCCGTGTTTTTTCAGTTACTTATTTACAATGCTCAAAATGACACGATCGCGAATCGTGCATTGAGCTCGGCTTGCGTCCGTAACGGAGTCTTCGCTCGTAACGGAACCGTCATGCGAAAAAGCCCGCCGATCGATGACCGGCGGGCTCCTGCGAGACGAAAATGTAATATGACAGATCAGCCCAGCGAGGCGACCGCCTTGGTCAGACGCGAGAACTTGCGCGCGACGGTGTTCTTGTGGAGCACGCCCTTGGTCACGCCGCGCTGCATCTCCGGTTGCGCAAGCTTCAGCGCCGCGGCGGCGGTGGTCTTGTCGCCCGCGACGATCGCTGCCTCGACCTTCTTGATGAAGGTGCGGATGCGGCTGACGCGCGCGCCGTTGATCTCGTTGCGGCGCTCGTTGCGACGGATGCGCTTCTTGGCCTGCGGCGTGTTCGCCATGTGTGTCCTCGAACCTGCTCAAATGGATTGGCGGCACGGGCACAGCCGGGCCGGGAAGGGCGCCCCTCTATAGCTGAAAGGCTGATCCGTCAACGCCCTTGGGGCCTCAGCGCTGGCAACGCGTGCAGTGGAAGGTCGAGCGGCCGCTATCCACCCGCCGTTGCACGGTGCCGCCGCACGGACAGGCCTCGCCCTCGCGGCCATAGACGCGGAACTGGTGCGAGAAATAGCCGAGCTCGCCATCGGGCCGCGCATAATCCTTGAGCGTCGACCCGCCGGCCTCGATCGCGGCCGCGAGTATCTGGCGAATCGCCTCGACCAGACGCTCCAGCCGCGGCCGCGCGATCCGCCCCGCCTCGCGGGTCGGCGCGATGCGCGCCATGTTGAGCGCCTCGCACACATAGATATTGCCGAGCCCCGCCACGATCCGCTGATCGAGCAGCATCGCCTTGATCGGCGCCACCCGCCCGTCGAGCGCCTGCATCAGCGCGTCCACCGTGAAGCCCAGCCCCAGCGGCTCGGGGCCCATCGCGGCGAAGGCCGGCCAGGCATCGATGTCGCCCGTCGCCACCAGATCGACCGAACCGAAGCGGCGCGGATCGGCGAGCGACAGCCGCCGCCCCTCCTCCGTTTCGATGACAAGATGGTCATGCGGGCCGAGCGCCTCAGGATCGATCCGCCATTTCCCCGACATGCCGAGGTGGAAGATCATCGTATCGTCACGATCGGTATAGAGCAGGCCATATTTGGCGCGCCGGCCGAGCCCCGTGATCCGCGCGCCCGTCATCCGCTGGCGCAGATCGGGCGGGAAGGCCCGGCGCAGATCGGCGCGGCGGGTTTCGACGCGGGTCAGCCGGCGGCCGTCGAGCACGCTCGCAAGGCCCCGGACAGTGGTTTCGACTTCGGGAAGCTCTGGCATATTCACTGTCCGAGCTAGGATCGAATTGCCTGCGCGGCAAGGCTTGGGCTAAGCGCGGCGCCATGACCAGCGATACCGTCTCGTTCGGCTACAGCGAAGTAGCCCCCGAAGAGAAGACCCGCCTCGTGGGCGACGTCTTCCAGCGCGTGGCCAAGCGCTACGACATCATGAACGACGCGATGTCGGGCGGCCTGCACCGCGTGTGGAAGGATCATTT
>DATGEV010000144.1:0-2564 GCA_035309885.1 Sphingomonas sp. | reverse complement strand
CCTGGCCCATGTAATTGAGGGCGAAGAACACGCCCATGCCGACGCCGCGGCTCTCGGGTCGCAGCACCTCCGCCGGGAGCGCCATGACGACGCCAAAAGCGATGCCGATCAGCGTGCCGCCCGCGAGCAGCGGCAGCACCGGGTCGATCGCGGGCACGAGCAGCAGCGTGATCCCCCAGCCGCCGATGCCGATCACCATCAGCACGTTCCAGCGGCTCCAGTGGTGCGCGATGATGCCGCCCGCCTGCGTCGAGGCCAGGTTGAGCCAGGTCATCGCGCTCAGCACGCGGCCGGCCGTGCCGATGTCCCATCCCGCGGCGATCATCAGCACGGGCGAGAAGGCAACGGCGATCGTGTAGGCGCCGTTCACCATGCCGCAGATGGCGCCGGGGAACGAGACGAGTGCCACTTCGCGGAGCGAGATCCGCCGCGCGGCCTCGCCGCCGGTGCGCGGCTTCCGGTCGTTTGGATGCGGGCGATAGGCCAGCATCATCAGCACCAGCGCCGCGAGCGCTGCCGCCGCGGTCACGTGGAGCGCCGCCTGCCAACCCGCGCGCTCGCCGAGCTCGCCCAGCCACCAGAGCCCGATCCCCATGCCGATCGGAAACGAGTTCACGTAGATGGTGATCGCGAGCACCAGCCCGCGCCCTGCGAACCAGTCGGTCACCATCTTGGTCATCAGCACGTTCAAGAGCACGCCGCCGGTGCCGGCGATGAGCCGTCCCGCCAGCAGCGCGCCGTAGCCCGGAATGAATCCGGCGACGACATCGCCCAGCACCATGAGGCCGAGCCCGAATGTCACCACGCGCTTGTCGCCGAAGCGCTCGCCGAGCCAGCCGCCGGGAACGGCGAGCACCACGCCCGGCAGCATGTAGAGCCCGACCAGGAAGCCCACGTCCGCGAAGCCGAGGCCGAGGTCGCGCACCAGGATCGGCGCCACCGACGCCAGCGACTGGAATTGAAATGCCATGCTGACGCGTCCCGCCGTCAGCACCGCAAGCGCAATCCAACGCGCGTTCATGCCGCCACCCCTAAAGCGGTTGCCGCTTGCAGACATGCCGTTCGTCCTTCGACACACTCGCTGCGCGAGTGCGCTCAGGAAGAGGAGATTGCTTAGATGGCACAAAGAAATGTGCCTCTCGTTGAGCGCGCTCGCGCAGCGAGTGTGTCAAAGGGCGCAGTGAATCCACCCAGCCGATACGCGCTCTGAAGCTCACGCCCGCGCCACCGCGGCCACCGCGCGATGCTGCGCCCAGCGGAACAGCGCAAAGACCGGCAGCACCGTGAATACCAGCGCGGCCGCGAAATAGAGCGAGGCAGCGGTACCGCCGACCCAATCCTGGATCGCGCCCGCGATCGGCGGCAGGCCCGCGTGACCGATGTAGAGGAAGACATAGAAGATGCCCATGCCGACGCCGCGGCTCGCGGGCCGCAGCACGCTCGCGGGCATCGCCATGATGACGCCGACGGGCAAGCCCATGAAGACGCCGCAGGCGAGCAGCGGCACCACCGGGTTCACGGCCTGGACCAGCAGCAGGGCGACGCACCAACCGGCGATGCTCCCCACCATCAGCAGGTCTCGCCGGCCCCAGCGCTGCGCGATCAGCCCGCCCAGCTGGACCGTGACCACCAGGAGCCAGGTGAAGCCGCCCACGATGCGCCCGGCGGCGCCGATCTCGCGTCCTCCCGCCATCAGCAGGATCGGCGCGAACGAGACCAGGATGCTGTAGGCGCCGTTGGTCAGGCCCCAGATCGCGCCCGGGAGCGAAACCACTGCAGCCTCGCGGCGGGATATGCGTGCCTCGCGCGCGACGGTCGCGCGCGCCTTGCCGTCGTTCGGATGCGGCCGATAGACGAGCGCCACCAGCAGCAGCGCGGCACCCGCCACGGCGGCGCTCGCCTCGAGGCTCGCGGCCCAGCCGGCGCGCTCCGCGAGCGATCCGAGGCTCATCAGCGCGAGCCCCACGCCGATCGGAAACGCGTTTGCGAAGATCGCCATCGCGAGCACGAGCTCGTGCTCCACGAACCAATCGGTGATCATCTTCGACATCAACACATTGAGCAGCACGCCGCCAATGCCCGAGAGCGCCCGGCCTGCCACCAGCAGCGGGTAGCTCGGCGCGAGCCCCGCCAGCAGGCCGCCCGCCACCATCAGGCCGAGCCCCACGACCACGACCCGCCGATCGCCGAAGCGCTCGCCGAGCCAGCCGCCCGGCACCGCCAGCAGGATCCCCGGCAGCATGTAGAGTCCGACCAGGAAGCCCACGTCCGCGAAGCCGAGGCCGAGGTCGCGCACCAGGATCGGTGCCGCCGATGCCAGCGACTGGAACTGAAACCCCATGCTCACCCGCGCCGTCGTCAGCACGGCGAGCGCCAGCCACCGTCGGTCCATGTCCCCCCGTCACCCCGCGCCGAATACTATCGCGGCGCGCTCCCGGCCCGCTCGCTCATTTGACACTGGACAGCTATACGCATTTCGCGCGCGGCTGGTCTACGCGGGCGTGAATGGACTTCGGCGCCACGCGGACGCAAGCTTGGACCCTCGCACAAAAGAACCGGAGGAC
>DATGEV010000143.1:0-2103 GCA_035309885.1 Sphingomonas sp. | reverse complement strand
TTCAAATTTCTCTTTATACTTCAGCCGGATTTTCCGCTGACGCCGGCTTCGGCGAAGGTGGCCATGCCGGTATGGCAGGCGACGGCGGACTTTATGATGCCGATGGCGAGGGTGGCGCCGCTCGCCTCACCCAGGCGCATGCCGAGGTCGAGGAGCGCGGGCTTGCCGATCTTGCCGAGGAGCCGCCGATGCCCGGGCTCGGCCGAGCGGTGCGCGACGAGGCAGTGGTCGAGCGCGTGCGGATCGGCCGCGAACAGGACCGCGGCCGCGGCCGTGGTGGCATAGCCGTCGAGCAGCACCGGCACGCGCGCCTGGCGCGCCGCCATGATGGCGCCGACGATCGCCGCGAGCTCGCGCCCGCCGAGGCGCCGTAATAGATCGAAGGGCTCGCCGCTCTCGGCGCGGTGGCGCACGACGCCCTCGGCAACCGCGGTCAGTTTTCGCTGGAGCGCCTCGCCGGCAACGCCGGTGCCGGGCCCCACCCACTGCTCGGCCTCGCCGCCGAAGATCGCGCAGCAGAGTGCCGCCGCCGATGCGGTATTGGCGATGCCCATCTCGCCGACGGCCAGGAGATCGACGCCGGTCTCGACCGCGGTCATGCCATAGGTCATTGCCATGGCGCATTCCTCCTCGGTCATGGCGGGACCGCGGGTGAAATCCGCCGTGGGCTCCTCGAGTGCCAGCTCGTAGACGCGGAGGTCGGCGTCGACCGAGCGGCAGAGCTGGTTCACCGCGGCGCCGCCATTGAGGAAGTTCTGCACCATCTGCTTGGTGACCGCCGCCGGATAGGCGGAGACGCCGCGCGCGGCAACGCCGTGGTTGCCCACGAAGACGGCGGTGCGCGGATGGTTGACGGTCGGCGGGTGCTTGCCCTGCCAGATCGACATCCAGTGCACGATCTCCTCGAGCCGGCCGAGCGCGCCCGCGGGCTTGGTGAGCTGGCCCTCGCGGCTCACCGCGGCGGTGCCGGCCTCGAGATCGGGGCCGGGCAGGCGCGCGAGCAGCGCCCGCATCTCGTCGAGGCTCGCGCGTGGCTCTGGGCTTGACATGGCGGCATCTCCTGACCGGGGGCGGCGACTTTCCCCGATTCGCTGCCGTGGCGCAATTGCGCGGCTTGGGCTATCTCAATGGACCATGACTGAATGGGAACGGCGCGATTTCGACACGTGGAGCGACCAGGCGCGGCTCGCCGTCGCGTTCTTGACGCGGATTCGGCTGGGTCGCGGCACACCGTCCGAACCCGGCGCGCTCGCGCGCGCCGCCTGGGCGTTTCCGCTCGCGGGCATCCTGGTCGGGCTGATGGGCGGTGTCGTGTTCCTGATCGGCGATCGCCTGGGCCTGCCGATCAACGCCATGGCGCTGTTGGCCGTGGGCGCGACCGTGCTGGTGACCGGCGGGCTCCACGAGGATGGGCTCGCGGACACGGTGGATGGACTTGGCGGGGCCGCCGACCGTGAGCACGCGCTCGCAATCATGCGCGACAGTCGCACCGGCGCCTTCGGCGCGCTGGCGCTCATCTTCAGTGTCGGCCTGCGCGTCGCGGCGCTGGCGGCGCTGCCGGTGCCGCAGATCGGCGTCAGCGCCTTAGTGGCGGCGCACACGGGCTCGCGCGGTCTGTTGCCGACGCTGATGCTCTGGCTCGATCCCGCGCGCAGCGACGGCCTCGCCGTCGAGGCCGGGCGGCCGACGCCGCCCGGCGCCACCGCGGCGGCGCTGATCGGCCTCCTGGTCGCGGTGGTGATGCTCGGCTTCGGGCGCGGGCTCCTCGCGATGCTGCTGGCGGCGGTCGCGATGGCGATCGTGGCGATGATCGCGCGCCGCCGGATCGGCGGCTTGACCGGCGACGTCCTGGGCGCGGCACAGCAAGCCGGCGAGATCGTGATGCTGCTGGTGGCCTCGGTATGAGCAAGGCGACGCGCTGGTGGTGGGTGCGGCACGCGCCGGTGACCGTGAACGAAGGCCGCTGCTACGGCCAGACGGACCTCGCCTGCGATTGCAGCAACGCCGAGGCCTTCGCAGCGCTGGCGCGCATGCTGCCCAAGGACGCCGTCTGGATCACCAGCACCCTCAAACGCACGCACCTGACCGCCGAGGCGATCGTGC
>DATGEV010000142.1:0-5358 GCA_035309885.1 Sphingomonas sp. | reverse complement strand
TGCCTGCCGGTCGGCGTGTCGACCGCCGCGAATCGGGCCTGACGTGGGGCGCCGGCTCCGGTAAGGGCCGGCGCATGGCCTTTCCGCTCCCCGAACCGATGCGCCTTGCGCTCGACGCCGCCGCCCGCGCCGCGGCGGCCGGCGAGGTGCCGGTCGGTGCGGTGGTGACGCGCGACGGGCAGGTGGTGGCTGTCTCCGCCAACCGCATGCGCGCGCTCGGCGACCCCACCGCGCATGCCGAGATGGAGGCGATCCGCATGGCGCTGGCCGCACTCGGCACCGGGCGGCTCGACGGCTGCGACCTGTGGGTGACGCTGGAGCCCTGCGCGATGTGTGCGGGCGCGATCGCCCACGCGCGGATCGACCGGCTCTATTATGGTGCGGGCGACGAGAAGGGCGGGGCGGTGGCGCATGGCCCGCGGTTCTTCACCCAGCCGACCTGCCATCACCGGCCCGAAATCTATGCCGGGCTGGGCGAGCAGGAGGCGGCGGTGATGCTGCGCGATTTCTTTGCCGGCCGACGCTGACGCCATCCTGCGCGCGGCCGCCATTGTCGCGGCGCGGCAAATTGGGCAAGGAAGGGGGTAGCGACATGCCGCAGCTTGACCCCTTTCCCTGGATCGACGTCGTCATCATCCTCGCGTTGGTCGTGCTGAACGGCCTGTTCGCGATGAGCGAGCTGGCGATCGTCTCGTCGCGCAGCGCGCGGCTCGAAGCGATGGCCCGGACCGGGCGGGCCGGCGCGCGCGCCGCGATCCGGCTGCGCGAGAATCCCGGCAAGTTCCTGTCGACCGTGCAGATCGGCATCACCCTGATCGCAATCCTGTCGGGCGCTTTCTCGGGCGAGGCGCTGGGCGGCCCGGTCGCCGAGCGGCTGGAGGCCTATGCCGGTTTCAGTCACGGCCATGCCGAGCATTTCGGTTTCGCGCTGGTGATCGCGGTCACCACCTATGTCTCGCTGATCGTCGGCGAACTCGTCCCCAAGCAGATTGCGCTGCGTGCGCCCGAGCCGATCGCGGCGGCGGCGGCGGTGCCGATGGCGTGGCTGGCGTGGATCACCGCGCCTGTGGTGTGGTTGCTCGACCAGACCAGCCTGCTGATCTTCCACCTGATGGGCCTCGACCGCGAGCGCGAGGATCATGTCACCGCCGAGGAACTCCACCTCGTCGTCGCCGAGGCCTCCTCGGCGGGCGTGATCGAGGAGAGCGAGCGCGCGATCATCTCAGGCGTGGTGCGCCTCGCCGATCGCCCGGTGCGCCAGGTGATGACGCCGCGCACCGACGTCGACTGGATCGACATCGACGCCAGCCATGACGAGATCCGCGAGATCGTCGCCGAGACCCCGCACAGCCGGCTGCCGGTGGCAGAAGGCTCGGTCGACAGCATCGTCGGCGTCGTCCGGCTGCGCGATCTGCTCATGGCTTTGCTCGAAGGTCGCGAGATCGGACTGCGCGCAATGATGCGCCCCGTCCCCTCGGTGCCGGACCGGATGGACGCGATGGACGCGCTCGCGGTGCTGCGCGACGCCGAGGTGCCACTGGCGCTGGTCCATGACGAATATGGCCATTTCGATGGGCTGGTGACGCCGGGCGGGCTGCTCGCGGCGATCGCGGGCGCCTTCGTCTCCGATCAGGAAGAGGGGCATGATCCTGCGCTGGTCGAGCGCGAGGACGGCAGCCATCTCGTCTCGGGCGCGCTCTCCGCCGATGCGATGGCCGAGCGGCTGGGCATCGATCTGCCCGAGGATCGCGATTATGCCACCGCCGCGGGCTTCGCGCTGTCGGTGCTGCGTCGGATCCCGGAGACCGGCGAGCATTTCAACTATGGCGACTGGCGCTTCGAGATCGTCGATATGGACGGGCGGCGCGTCGACAAGCTGCTCGCCAGCCCGCGCCGCCGGACGGTCGACTAGAGCGATTTCGAGGCGGATGGAATCATCCGCTGACTCGGAAATCGCGGCAAACCATCTTAGCCGAGCTTGCCGAAGGTCGCCTCGAAGCCAGCGGTGTCGCCGGCGGCGAGATAACGCGCCTGCTCCACCCAGCGATCGCGGGTTATGCGCCCCTTGAAGGTGCCCATCTGTTGATCGATGCGCGCGACGTCGATCTCGCTCCAGGCCGCGATCTGTTCGAAACGGGTGATGCCGAGCGCGTTGAGTGCGGCCTCCGCCTTGGGGCCGAGGCCTTTCATGTGGGTGAGCGGGTCGGCCGGGCCCGCGGTGACGGGGGCCGGAGCCGGCTCCGGTGCGGGCGCGAGCTCCGCTGTGGCGAGCGCAGGCGCGGACAGGCTGCCCGGCTCGGGCAGCGGCTCGTCGGTCGCGACTGGCGATAATTCGGTCGCGGGCCGCACCAGGGTGATGCCGTCGGCTGGGCCCTGCAAGGGCTTGCGGCCGGTGCGTGCGAGCAGAAACAGCACCAGCGCCAGCAGGACGACCGCGGCGCCGATGATCAGGAGCGTGCTGTTCGACATTCTCTTCCCCGTTTGTGTTTGAGCGGGAGACTGCCGCGCCGATGCGACACGCGCAACCTCAGTCGCGCGCGATTGCGCGCCAGCCCCTCAGCGATCGCTTGCGATCGCGCGCCAACCAATATCGTGGCGGAAGAAACCGGTCGGGAAGTCGATCGCATCGACCGCACGATAGGCGGCCGCCTGCGCCTCGGCCACGGTCGTGCCGCGCGCGGTGACGGCGAGCACGCGCCCGCCCGCTGCGACCAGCCCCGACGCTTCCGCCCGCGTGCCGGCGTGGAAGACCTGTGCGCCCTGTGCCTCGGCATCATCGAGCCCGGCAATGGCGCCGCCCGTTTCCGGTGTGCCGGGATAGCCCCGGGCCGCCATCACCACGGTGAGCGCGGCGTCGTCCGACCAGACGACCGCGCGCTCCTCGAGCCGGCCTTCGGCGGCGGCGTGGAGCAGCGGAAGCAGATCCTCGTCGAGGCGCATCATCAGCACCTGGCATTCGGGATCGCCGAAGCGGACGTTGTATTCGATCAGCTTGGGGCCGTCGGTGGTCAGCATCAGCCCCGCGAACAGCACGCCGGCAAAGGGCGTCCCCGCCGCCGCCATCGCGTCCACCGAGGGGCGGACGATCTCGGCCATCACGCGGGCTTCGAGCGCGGGGGTCAGCACGCGGGCGGGCGAATAGGCGCCCATGCCGCCGGTGTTGGGGCCCGTGTCGCCGTCGCCGACGCGCTTGTGATCCTGCGCCGAACCCAGCGCCAGCACCGTCTTGCCGTCAGCGAGCGCGAAGAGGGAGACTTCCTCGCCTTCGAGGAAATCCTCGATGACGAGGCTTGCGCCCGCCGCGCCGAAGCGGCCGCCGATCATGTCGTCGATCGCGGCTTCGGCCTCGGCGGTGGTGGTGGCGATGATCACGCCCTTGCCCGCCGCGAGCCCGTCTGCCTTGATCACCGCGGGCAGGCCGAAGCGCGGCAGCGCGGCCTTAGCCTCGGCTGCGTCGGTGAAGCGGGCATAGCCGGCGGTGGGCACATTCGCGCGATCGCACAGCGCCTTGGTGAAGCTCTTGGAACCTTCGAGCTGGGCGGCCGCCGCCGAGGGCCCAAACACCGCGATGCCGGCGGCGCGCAGGGTGTCGGCGAGGCCTTCGACCAGCGGCTGCTCAGGGCCGATCACGACGAGGTCGATCGCCGCCTCGCGGGCGAAGGAGAGGATCGCACTTTGGTCAACGAGCGCCAGTGGCACCAGCGCGGCATGATGGCCGATCCCCGGATTTCCGGGCGCGGCGTAGAGTTTGCTAAGCTGCGGCGATTGCGCCAGCTTCCAGGCGAGCGCATGTTCGCGACCTCCCGAGCCCAGTAGCAGGACGTTCATGGCCACCTCTTCCGAATTCGACACCGGCGCGCTCCTAGCGGAGGAGACGCCGGGCGACAACGCGCCCGCCCTCTCCGTCTCGGAGCTTTCGGGCGCGCTCAAGCGGACGGTGGAGGATCGCTTCGGCCATGTCCGCGTGCGCGGCGAGATTTCGGGCTTCAAGCGCCATGTCTCGGGCCATTGCTATCTGGCGCTCAAGGACGACAAGGCGGTGATCGACGGCGTGATCTGGAAGGGGCAGGCGGCGATGCTGCGCTTCCGCCCAGAGGACGGCGCCGAGGTGATCGCCACCGGCAAGCTCACCACCTATCCGGGCCGCTCCAAATATCAGATCGTGATCGATCGGATGGAGCTGGCCGGCCAGGGCGCGCTGATGGCGCTGCTCGACAAGCGCCGCCGCATGCTCGCCGCCGAAGGACTGTTCGATGAGGCACGCAAAGCTGCGCTCCCCTTCCTGCCGCGCGTGATCGGCGTCGTCACCTCGCCCACCGGCGCGGTGATCCGTGACATCCTCCACCGCCTCGCCGATCGCTTCCCGAGCCATGTGCTGGTGTGGGGCGTGCCGGTGCAGGGCGAGGGCGCGGCCGAGAAGGTGGCGGCGGCGGTCAACGGCTTCTCGGCGCTGCCCGTCGATGGGCCGGTGCCGCGCCCCGATCTGGTGATCGTCGCGCGCGGCGGCGGTTCGATCGAGGATCTGTGGGCCTTCAACGAGGAGGTGGTGGTGCGCGCCGTCGCCGCCTGCACCATCCCGATCATCTCGGCGGTGGGCCACGAGACCGACACCACGCTCTGCGACTTCGCCGCCGATCGCCGCGCCCCCACGCCGACCGCCGCGGCCGAGATGGCGGTGCCGGTGCGCGCCGAGCTTGCCGGCTATGTCGAGACGCTGGGCCATCGCGCGACCCGCTGCGCGCGCCGCTACCATGAGCGCGGTGGCGAGCGGCTGGCGGCGGTCGCCCGCCATCTGCCCACGCCTGACACGTTGCTCGGCCCGCAGCGGCAGAAGCTCGATGATCTTGCCGATCGCCTGCCGCGTGCGCTTTCGCGTCGGCTGGCGGTGGCGCGCGGCGATCTCGCCCACGCGGCAGGCGCTCTCCGGCCGCGGCTGCTCGGCCAGCGTGTCGAGCGTGATCGCGCGACGCTGGACCGGCTCGGCCGCGATCTCGGCCGTGTGGCGCGGGAGCCAGTGGCGCAGGCGGCGCGGCGGCTCGATCGCATCCAGCTACGCCCCACGCTGGTAACGACGCGGCTCGCCGACGCCCACGTCCGGCTCGACGGGCTGTGGCGGCTGGCGCAGAGCCTCAACCCCGATCTCGTGCTGCGGCGCGGCTATGCGCGCGTCGAGGCCGAGGGCCATGTCGTCTCCACCGCCGATCAGGCGCGCGAAGCCGGTGCGATGCGGCTGGTCTTCGCCGACGGCGCGGTCGACGTTGCCACCACCGACGCACCGTCGTCGCGGGGAAAAGCCCGGCCGCCGCGCGACCCTTCCCTTCAGCCGCGCCTGCTGTAAAGCGAGAGACAAGGAAGGAA
>DATGEV010000141.1:0-2686 GCA_035309885.1 Sphingomonas sp. | reverse complement strand
CGCATAGGCCATTTCCACCCGATCCACGCCCGACGGCGTGTGATGCCGCACCCGCGAGAGCAGGCGAGACAGATCGAGGATGACATCGGCCGATTTCATGCACGTCCCTTCATCAACCGGCCCTGAAACTGCCGGATTCGTGTGACCCAGCCGAGCCGGTTGTGCGCGCTGCCGTCCGTCATGCGGTGGATCAGGATCTCGGGCGGGCAGGGCAGATGGGTGACGGGGTCGAGATAGCGCGGATAGAGGATCAGCACGGCTGCCACCAACTGGTCCAGTGTGAGCCGTCGTCCGCGCCGCTCGGGAACGGCGGCCAGATCGCGCGTCAGGCCCCAGCCGGCATAAAAGGGCGTGCCATGGCAGGTCACCTCGCGCCCGCGCAGCAGAGCCTCGAAGCCGGTCAGCGAGGTCAGCACCTGCACCGCATCGACCAGCTCGAGCAGCCGAGCCATGCTGCCTCCGCGCACGACGCGATCGGCGTGGCGCAACGCATCCTCGTCACGCACAGTGCCCTTGCGATGGCCGGCGTCCACATCGGGGTGGGGACGAAACCAGATTTCCGCGTCGGGTTCGAGCGCGCGCGCGCGGCGCAGCAGCTCCAGATTGCTGGCGAGGCCGCCGCCGCCCAGCTTGACCGACATGTCATCCTCGACCTGCCCCGGCACCAATACGAGCCGGCGTCCCGGCTGACGCTGCGGAAAGGCATGGGCACTGTCGCCGCCATATTTGCTGATGCCCGCGTCCAGGATCACCTGGCGCAGGCGCTCTGCCCGCGCGAGCAGCGATGGCGGAAAGCTCGCGCCGGCGAGCAGCGCTTCGAGGTCGCTTGCGCGGGTGGGATCATAATGGATGCCCAGGCGATCAAGCGCGATCGAGGAGGGCGGCACCAGATTGCTGCCGAGCCCGACCGAGCGGACGAATCCGTCCTCGATCCGGACCAGGGGCACACCCTTTGCCCGCGCCGCCAGCGTGATCGCGGCTGACACGCGCGACGGCCAGATCGCGACCGAGCCACCCCGCCGCGCCGCATGCGCGATCGCCCGTCGCTCGGACCGGAAGAAGCGCAGCTTATGCTCCGGCGTCGACAGGAAGCGCGCAATCTCGTGCCGCTTCCACCAGGCGATGCCGCATGCCGCGACGATGTTTCGGTTGGCCTCGAATGTCCGGCGCCAGTCCGCCAACCACGCGATTGCGGATTCGATGCTCGCGCCTTGCCCGGTGAAGGGATCGCGATAACGGCAGCGAAACAGGCTCTCGGTGACCCGCGCGCGGATATGCGCGGTATCTGCGCCAGGAGCGCCAAAGCGTCCAGCGGACAGGATGTGTAAAGGCTTGCCCGCGATATGAGCGAGCGCCACCCACTCGTCGTCGCCGTGCGCGAGCAGCCGGACGTCGCCATCCAGCGCCGACCAGGGATCGACATCGCCGCATGTGGTCAGTCCCAGGCGGGCGAGCGTCCTGGCGAGTGCGCGATCTCCATGCTGTGCGGGCAGCCATAGGGCCGCAGCCCGGTCTGCGTCGTCCAGCATCGCGAGCAATAACGGGACCTCGGATATCGATCGCGCGCGGACAATCACCCTTGCACGGATCTGCCCGATCGGCGGCGACCAGAAACGCCCGCCGATACGGGTTTCGCGGACAGCGGCGAAAACATGCTCGATCGCGTCATGGCCGGGCGAGGGCGTCGCCGCAATGCAATCGGGCTGTGTGACGGCCGCATCGATATCCGGAAAGGGCGGGGAGCGGAGCAGCGGCGTGGCCGCGTCCAATGTCTCGGCGAGCATCCTGTCAGTCGACCGCGTCACGCGGGCGCGCGGGCGCTGCCGGGGTCTTCACTCCGGCATCGGCCCAGGGCTGTCCGATCATGCCGCGCAGCCGGTCGCGGATCGCCCAGGCCAGCGGCGCGCGGCGCTCGGCTATTCCGGGCAGGCTCAGTGGATCGAACCCGGTCCAGGGCAGGAAGGGATTGCGCCGACCATAGGTCCAGATCTCGACCCGGGTTGATGGGCGTAGAGATGGTCCACGCGCGTGAAAGCCGGATGTATCGGCGACCACCAGCGTATTGGCCGGGACGGCAAAGGCCTGCGGGCGTGAAAGCCCAAGCGATGCGAGCTCTTCCTCCTCGATGCGCAGCGAGCCTCTGGAGGATAGTCGGTCGAGGCCATCGCGCGCGCGAATGCTGCGCTCCTTCTCCCAGGCCAGCCGTTCGGGCGTCATACGGTGCGAGCCCGGCACATAGACGAACGGTCCCTCGTCCTCCGCCACGTCGGTGAGGAAGAGCCACGCCTTGACCGTCGGGTGGAAGGTGTCCGCGTGCAGCGCGGTCTGCGGGTCCGGATCGCTGTCGGTGACGTGCGACAGGATCGACTGGATGTAGGTCAGTGGTTCGCTGTTGAAGCTGCCGACATAGCGGGTCAGGCCACGCCATGCCGGGTTGGCGAGAAGCCGGCGGACATGGGGCATGGCGTGGAGCGCCTGCGGATCGAGCGCCATCCTGCGCGTGATGGTATCGCCCTGGAGCATCTCGCGCGCCGGCCCTTCATACCCCAACGCTTCAGCGCGGAGCGCTTCGAATTCGGCGGCAGGCAGGAAGTTGTGGCGAAGCACGAAGCCGTTCTGCTCAAGCGCAGCACGGTCCTCTTGCGACACAAGCCGGCTGAGCCGCCGCCGACGCGATGCAGCGAGC
>DATGEV010000140.1:0-13860 GCA_035309885.1 Sphingomonas sp. | reverse complement strand
GCCGCCCCGCCATCGCGGCATGCGCGTTCAGGCGCGCGAGCAGGCCATCGAGCGACGGGCCCCCGTCCTCGCGCGGGTCCACCACCACACCCGCCGCACCCGATTGCGCCCCGAGCTGGTCGACCGCGCCAAGCATCGGCTCGCTCGCCAAGACGCGCCCGCCCGATATCGCGATCGCACCGGCAAGGTGGTGACGCCGCCCCGCATCGTCGCCGAAAAGCAGGACCGCTGGCGAACTTGGCGTGTCATAGGAGATGTCGGTGTGCAGAGCGATCACCGGCGGAGCCATCGTTCTGTTTCTGTTCCAATATGGATCGGAACAGGCCAAGATCACACCGAAAGCGTCTCCAAAATGGAGGGAATGTTGCCCCCTCTCAGCCGATCCGGGCCCAGGCGTCGGAGATTTCGGAGATCATCTCCCTGGCCTGGATGATGGGCATGGGGTCGTGCCCCAGCGCGCCTTCATCGACCAGCCGCCGCGCTTCACGATAGATGGCGGCCAATCCCCGCGCGAGTTCGGCCCCCTGCGCATGATCGAGGCAGCCTTCCAGGCTGAGCAGGATGGCGTTGGCGCGCGACTTGCGCTGGATCGCCCCGCTGCGCGTCAGGGTGCCGTTGGCCGAAAGCCCCACCGCCAGCGTATCGAGCGCCTTGATCAGTTCGTCATAAAGCACCGCGATCAGCCGGTGCGGGCTGGCCCCCTCCACCCGGGAGGCGAGATCGATCGTGTTGTAGCGCGCCTTGGCGGCGGCATATCCTGCTGTCGCGAGCATCGTTCTGGTCCTTGATTATGCAATCCGGAAGATCAGCCGGTGGACTTGGTCCACAGATTGATCTGCTGGGTGAGATAGCTTTGCGTGGCCTTGTAGCCCGACACGAGCGTGTTCATCGTCGAGAACTGGTGCACTAGGCGATCATGGTAGACCGTGACCTGGGCGTCCGTCTTGGTCAGGGCATCGGCCAGCGACTTCTGCTGGGTGGTGAGGCTGGTCTGGAGCGAGGCAAGCGCGCCGGTCTTCGCCTGCAGAAGCCCGTCGGTGAGCAGCTGGAGCGCGCCGCCAAGCCCCTGGTTGATAGTGATCGTCGCGCTGGAGGAGGCACTCGAAAGGATCTGGAGCGCCAAGCCGTCCGCACCATTACCCTGCGCGGCCGTGAGGTTCCAGCTCGATGCGCTCATCGGCACCCCGTTGATGCTGCCGGTCGCATTCCCACTGACGGCCGGCGTGATGCCGGTGACGGTATAGACGCCCGAAAGTGCCGCACCGGGCTTGTTGGTGATCAGCACGCTGGGATCGCTGCTGCTCTGCGTCGTCATGAACATCGCTTCGACGTCGCTCGGATAGGTCGTCAGCATCTTCTGCATGGTGGCACTGTCGACGGACAGGGTGCCATCCTGAGCGGTCTTGACGCCGAGCTCGGCCAGCGTGCGCACCGATCCCGACGAATTGAGGTTCGTGGTCGTCAGCTGAGCAAGCTGGCTCTTCATGGCCCGGATCGCCGGATTGCCGCGCAACGGGCCGGCATCGCCACCGCTCGTCGCCGCAGCCGTCGCCGTGTTAATTTCGCCCATCAACTGGTTGTAGGCGGTGACAAAATCGTTCACCGCCTGGGTGATGGCAGCGGTCGGCGGCGTCGACGACAGGGCCGTGCTGCCGACACCAGTCAACGTCATCTGCACGCCGGGGATGACGTCGTTGAAGCTGTTCGAGGAACGGGCGATCGTCACGCCGTCGACGGTCAGGCTGGCATCCTGCGCGCCCTGGGTCTGCGTCATCCCGCCCGCCGCACCAACCGCTAGGCTGGACAGCGACTGCCCGCCGCTGCCGGTATCGCTCGCCGACATCGTGAAGGCCTGAGCCTGTCCCGTCTTACCGGTCATCACCAGCGTCGCATTGCCGTCGGCGCCAGTGATGACCTTGGCGGTCACGCCGGCGTTAGAGCCATTGATCGCGGTGGCAATGCCGGCGAGCGTGTTGTTGCCGCTGGTGACGTCGATCTCGATGGGCGTCCCGCTTCCCACTGTCAGCATCAGCGTGCCTGTGTTGAAGGTCTGCGAGCCGGAAAAGGCGGCGGACTTGACGCTCTGCGATTGCGCCAGCTGGTTGACCGTGATCGACGAGCCCAGATTGCTGAGCGGCGTTCCCGAAACCGCGCTGACCGTCATCACGTCGGTCTTGGACGACTGGGGCTGGCTCTGCAGCGTGCCGCCGGTGACCAGCGTGTTCAGGGACGAAGCGAACGTGCTGAGATCACTGGCCAGCGATCCCGCCGCCGAAATCTGTGCGGTGTTGGTCGCCTGCTTGGTCGTGATCGGGGTTTCGAGCCCGGCCTTCTGCGCAGCGGTCAGGTTGGTGATGAGCGACGCGGTATCGAGCCCAGCACCGGCATTGAGGCCGCTCAGAATGCTCTGGCCCAGCGATGCGTTGTTCGGCGGCGTGGAGGAAGAGGACGACGTCGTGTTCGTCGTGCTCGTCGTTCCGCTCGTGGCCGTCGTCGTCGTCATGGTTGTTCCCTTCGGATTTGAGAACGACCATGGCGGGGAAAACTTTATACTCGGTTCATGGCGGATTGTGACGGATACCCGACGAGACCGAGGACCGCCGCGGCGCCCAGATGGGCCTGTGTCCGCAGTGATTTCTCACCCGCCGCGCCGATCCAGCGCGCCAGTTCGGTAGCGGTGATGAAGTGGCCCGATCCTCCAGCGGGCGACGAGGCGGCAGCCTCACCGGAGAGGCCCTGCATCTGTTCGATCGTGCTGAGCGCAGCCGCGATCCGATCCCGCGTCTGAGCGAGGAGTTTTTCGTCGGCGTCCTCCGCTCCCGTCTCGTCCGCCAGCGGCGCGTTTTCGCCGAGCGCGCCATTCAACGCCGCCAGCCAGCGCAGCCGGCGCTGCCGCCTGAGCGTGCCCTGGCGCGAGGCCAGGCTGGCGGCAACGGACAGCGCGACAGCCTCCGTCCTTGCCACCGGCGCCACGCCCTCGATCATCGCCGGTCCTCGCTCGTCCGTATCGAGACAAGGAACGGCTGGAGCCGACATTTCTTGAATCCAACGCCGCAGCCTCAGCTATCGGGGCGACCATTCTCGTCGAAACGCGCGGTGGTGGGCACATCAACCACCGGCTGGGTGAGGCCATCCGCCATCGCCCGATCAATGTTGAACACGAAGGCCAGCACTGTCGCCACCGCGATGTAGAGATCCTCGCGAATCAGATGCCCCGAGCGCGTCGTGAAATAGATCGCGCGGGCCAGCTGCGGGTAGTTCAGCATCGGAACCTTGGCGTCCACGGCCAGCGCACGGATCGCCTCCGCAGTGACGCCGCGGCCCCGCGCGACGACGATCGGCGCCGGATCCTGCCCGGGGCGATATCGCAGCGCGACCGCGAAGTGGGTGGGGTTGGTGAGCACCACGCTCGCCTCCATCACCGCCGATCGCGCGGACCGGCGCGAGGCCTCGATCTGCCGCCGGCGAATCGCGCCCTTGAGTTCGGGCGAGCCTTCGGTCTGCTTGTGCTCGTCCTTCACCTCCTGCTTGGTCATGCGCAGGCGGGACGTGCGGCGGAGGATCTGGGCAGGCACGTCGATGCCCGCGATGAGCACCAGCCCCATCGCCATCACCAGCACCGCGTAGACGAAGCTGTGGCCGAGCTCGATCATCGTGGCGTTGATGTCGCCACGCCCCGTCGTCGTCAGCCCCTTGATCCGCGACGACAACAGCCACCAGCCGATGCAGCCCATCACCACCACCTTGGCGAGCGACTTCAAGAGCTCCACCAGCCCCTGCGTGCCGAAGATGCGCTTCAGGCCGTTGAGGGGGTTGATCTTGTCCGGCTTGAAGGCGATCGCGCCCCAGCGGAAGCCGAAGGCGCCCAGCACCGCCGGCGCGCCCACGGCAGCCACGATCGTCGCCATAAATAGCAGCCCGATCGGCAGCACGATGTGCCCACCCTGCCGAATGATCACCGTCGCGGGCGCGAAATCCTCGACCGCATCGCGCCCGAAACGCAGCGAGCCGCGCAGCAGCTCGGCAAGGCCTGAGACCAGCAGCGGCCCGCCAAGCGCGATCCAGCCGGCGCCGACGATCATCACCAGCGCGGTCGCCATCTCCTTGGATTGGAGGACGTCGCCCTTCTCGGCCGATTCCTTGAGCCGCTTCTGGGTGGGTTCTTCTGTCTTCTCGCCGCCTTCGCCTTCCGCCATGTCAGCCCCCCCGGCGCAATGCGATAGCGTGCGCAAGGTCGAGCCCGCGCTGGATCGAGGCCAGGATGCCGTCGCCCATCACGGGCGCGGCGATCGCCATCAGCACCACACCCGCCAGGATCGTGGCGGGCAACCCTACCGAGAAGAGGTTCATCGCCGGCGCCGATCGCGCCAGCATCGCCATCACCACCTGCACGAGGATCAGCGCGAAGCCGACCGGCAGCGCGATCGCCATGCCAGCCGCGAACATGTCGCCACCGAACATCACGATGTCGTTGA
The DNA here is from genome assembly GCA_035309885.1 of Sphingomonas sp. Lineage (GTDB taxonomy): Bacteria > Pseudomonadota > Alphaproteobacteria > Sphingomonadales > Sphingomonadaceae > Solisphingomonas. The sequence continues at coordinate 9,385 of DATGEV010000140.1, read as the reverse complement.
TGCTGCCCTGCCCGAGCCACGCCTGCCCCGGCGGCAACGAATGGTAGCTGTCCACTACCACGCTCGCCAAGGCGAGATGGCCGTTCATCGCGAGGAACAGGAAGGTACCGAGGATCGACAGAAACTGGCCGAGTGCCGGCGACGAGGCGCCCGATCCGGGATCGACCATCTGTGCAAAGCCCAGGCCCATCGAGTCGCCGATGACCTCGCCCGCCATCATCGCGGCGGCATAGCCGAGCTGGACCGCGAAACCGAGCGCGAGGCCCGCGATCACCTCGCCCGCCACCAGCACAAAACCGGCGAGGGTGACGATGCCCCCGTCGGGCAGATCGAAAGGCACCTGCTGGAGCGCAGGAACACCGACCGCAAGGCTGATGATGAGCCGCACCTGCACAGGCACATTCTGCGCGCCGAAGACGGGCGCTGCGAGGAAGGCCGCACCCGGCCGGATCATCGCGACCATGAAGAGCCAGAGCTGCGCTTCCAGTCCGACGAGGCCGGTCGGAAACATCGCTAGCGCAACAGATCTGGGATGCGGTGGAACATCTCGCGCGTGAAGTCCGCGAGCAGAGTCAGGATCGCCCCGCCGAACAGCGCGATGCACATGCCGACGATGATCAGCTTGGGCACGAACGCGATCGTCTGCTCGTTGATCGAGGTCGCCGCCTGGATCATGCCGAGGATCAGTCCCGCCACCAATGCCGGGATCAGGATCGGCGCCGAGGCGAGCGCCAGCACCCACAGCGCCTGCTGCGCCACACCGATGAAATAGTCGGTCCCGGCGAGGGGCTCGATGCCGCCCATGCCGCTATCCGAAGCTCGACGCGAGGCTGCCCATCGTCAGCGCCCAGCCGTCGACCAGCACGAACAGCAACAGCTTGAACGGCATCGAGATGATCGTCGGCGACAGCATCATCATGCCCAGCGACATCAGCGTCGTCGCCACCACCAGATCGATCACCAGAAAGGGCAGGAAGATCAGGAAGCCGATCTGGAAGGCCGTCTTCAGCTCCGACGTGACGAACGCCGGCAGCAGGATCGAGAAGGGAATGTCCTTCGTGGTCGCGAACTTGGGCGCCTTGGCGATATTGGCGAACAGCTCGATGTCGGTCTTGCGGACCTGCCGCACCATGAAGACGTGCAGCGAATCCCCGGCCCGGCCGATCGCCTGCTCGAGCGGGATCTGTCCCTGCCCATAGGGGGTGACGGCCGCCTTGTTGATGTCGTCGATCACCGGCCGCATTACGAACAAGGTGAGGAACAGCGACAGGCCGACCAGCACCTGGTTGGGCGGCGTCTGCTGCAGGCCCAGCGCCTGCCGCAGAATCGACAGCACGATGATGATGCGCGTGAAGCTGGTCATCATGAGCAACAGCGACGGCAGCACCGTCAGCAGGCTCATCAGGACAAGGATCTGAAGCGACAGCGACAGCGGCTTGCCGTCGCCCGAAACCTGGCCCAGCGCCTTGTTCAGCGCCGCGGTCTGCACCGCGCCGGGGCCGGGCGGATTAACCGGGCCCGTGCCGAGGGCCGCGGCGGTCGCCTGCGCAAAGGCCGGATGCGCCAGCAGCAGCGCGACCAACAGCGCACCGATCAGTAGCAGCGCGGGGATCCACCAACCGCGCCGCCTGCCCCCTGCCCCCGCAGCGATCACCTAGATGCCCCCGTCGTCGATATAGCGCGAGAAGGCGCCGTCGATCGGCGCCTCCGCCAGCACGTCCATCCGCCCGCGCGAAACGCCGACCAGGATGCGCTTGCCCTCGAACTCGACAACCGCGATGCGGCCGCCGGTGGCGCCCATCGGCACCGCATCGATCACACGGACCAGCTTGTCGCGCTGACCGCCCACGGAAAAGCCCGGCTGGAACTTGCGCAACAGCCAGAGCGTGCCGACCGCCATACCGGCGACCAGCGCCAGCATCACGACGACATTGAACAAATAGGTAAGCGTCATGCCCGGCGTTCGACCCCCGCGAGGCGTGCCTCGGCTGCGATCACGTCGACCACGCGGACGCCGAAGCGGCCGTTGACGGTCACCACTTCGCCCTTGGCGACAAGCGTGCCGTTGACGAGGATATCGAGCAGCTCATTGGCCTGCCGATCGAGCTCGACCACCGATCCTTCGTTGAGGTCAAGCAGCTCGGCCAGCTTGAGCGAGGTGGAGCCCACCTCCACCGACAGGCGCAGCGGGATATCCGCCAGCAACCGGAAATTGCGCCCGGCCGAACTGGTCGGATCGTCGATACCCGGAAAGGGCGCGTCGCTCATGTCACTCAATTCCCTTGCCCCCCGGACGCTCGCTGCCGATCGTTTCGATCTGGAACGCAGCGCGCCCTTCCTGCTCGCCGATCGTCCCTTCCGCAAGCCGCCTGTTGCCGACGATCAGCGGAACACGCGGCGAAAGCGTGATCGGGATCACGTCGCCGGGTTTCAGCGACAGCAGCTCGCTCACCGACAAGGTCGGCCGCGCCACCACCGAACGCACCGGGAAGCTCACATTCTCCAGCGCCTTGGCCATGCGGTACCGGAACTCGCCGTCCACCGGCCCGGCTTCGGCATGGATCTTGGCGGCGAGCTGAGTCTCGTAAGCGCGCATCGCGATCAACGGGAACACCAGATCCATGCTGGTCGCGCCGGCGCCACCGCCGGAAATCGCGAAGCGCTGGACGACCACCGCCTCGTCGCCGCGCACCAGGCTCGCATAGCCTGAATTGGTCTCGCGCGAGGCGAGCATCGGCTCGAGCGTGACGATCTCGCTCCACACCTCGACGACGGCGGCGGTGACGGCATCGGTCAGGCGGCCAAGCAGCCGCTCCTCGGCGGCGGTAAACTCGCGTTTGCGCGCCGCCGCGACGGGCGGGCCGCCGGTGCCGCCATAAAAAGCATCGACCAGCCGCCCGACATATTCGGGCGCAATCGCGATCAGCATGCCGCCCTTCATCGGGCGCAAGCGATAGAGGCTGAGGCTGGTGAATTCCGGCAGCGCATCGCGCCACGTCTCAAAGCGCGAGGTGAGCGCGGCGGCCGCCTCCACCTTAGGCTTGATGCGGGCGAAGGGCTCGAACACGTCGCGCAGGCGACGCGCAAGGCGCTCACCCAACCGATCGAGCCCGGCCAGACGCGCGCCCGGGCGCAGCGCCTGGCTGCCCAGCGCAAACGACTTCACGTCGCTCTCGCCGAGCTCCGTGTTGAGCGGTGCTCGCGCTTCCCTGCCGACCGGCTGTTTCGCCACATTCGCCCCTTCCGCCTCGTCCCCACCATCCTACTGGATGATGAAGCTGGTGAAATAGACGTCATCGACGCCGCCGTAACCCGTCTTTTCGACAAGCACCTTGTTGATCGCATCGCGCAGATGCTGCTGGAGCTGAGCCTTGCCCTGCGGCGTCTCGAGCACCATCGCATCCTCGTTGGCGAGGGTGGCGAGCACTGCCGAGCGGATCGGCATCTCGTTGTCCTTGAAATTGTCGAGCACCTTCGAATCGTAGAAGGTCGAAACGCCCAGCGCGAGCTGCGCGATGCCGTCGGTATCCCGCAGGTTCGAGGTGAACGCCTGCTCCATCGTGTAATAGCTTGCCTTGTAGCGGCGCGGATCTGGGGCGAAGCTGCCCATCGGCTTGTGCAGCACGGTGGGATCCGCGCTCTGCCCCTCGCGCAGCACGAGCTTGGGCGTGTTGGGATCCTCGACCTCCTTGGCGTGCGCGCCGCCCAGGCCGAGGCCGGCCGCGAACATGCCGCCCGCAACGCCACCGCCAACCAAAACGAGGCCGCCCACCACCAGGATGATCAGCTTCTTCTTGCCGCCCTTCTTGGGCGCCTCAGCGGGCGCTTCGTCACTCATCGGTCATTCCTCGATCATGCATAGCGTGCGTCGGGCGAACGGTTGGAAGCCGCCGCGGCCGAAGCCTTGGTCTCGCCCACCGAACCGCGATCCGTTCGCGTCGTGCCCGATCGATACTCCGGCAGAGGTTGCGATCTGGTTTGCGACTGGCGGCCGGTATCGCTGCCCATGCCGGCCTGCGCCGAAAAGCCCGAATTTTGCGATGCAGCATGGCGTCCGTCGGGCTGTCCGCCGGAGGGACGCCACTGCGAATCGGGCGACGGATTGCCGTTTGACCCAGCCTTGCCGGAGCCGACATCGACCTGCGCGCTGGCGATGTGCAGGCCATGCGCGCGCGCCTCGGCGAGGAGCTGGGGCGAGGCGTCGGTCAGGATCGAGCGCGCCGCCTCGCTGCCGGTGGTGAGCGTCACGGCCGTGCCATTGTCGTCGCGCTTGAGCTCGACGGCCACGGTGCCGAGATGCTGCGGCGCGACCTCGAAACGCACAGCGCCGGTAGAGGCACCCGCCGCAGAGATGTCATGCGCGATTCCATCCAGCCACGCACCCTGGCGCGCCAGATCGAGCTGGCGGTCGGCGGTCGCCGCGGCGAGCTCCTGACCGGCGCCGTCGATGACCGGCGCGGATGCGGGCGCGATCCGGTCGCCTGTGGCGGTCAACGGTGCCGCAACCGGCGCGGCCGTGGCGGGCGTCGCGGATGCGTATGCCAAGGCGTCCGCATCCTGGTTCCCGTCGCTACCGGTATGGACGTTGCCGGCCGGCTTGCGCGCCTCAATGTTCGCCACGTCCGGGGTGGTGGTGGCCGCCCGGGCCGCCATCAGGGTCGCGGTCGCCGGCAAAGGGGCAGCCGCGGGCAAGGGGGCAACCGCGGGCAAGGGGGCAACCGCGGGCAAGGGGGCGGTCGCCGGCGAGCTCGACGATGTCGGAAGCGCGGCGTCCGTCTTCTCGATCGAAGTCACAGCAGCGCCGACCGGCGAAAGGGACGACCGTGTCGGGTTGGCAGGGGGCGTGGCCGTGACGTCGGTGTCGAGAGGAGCAGCCCCGGGCCATTTGGCGGGCGGAATTTGCTGACCATCGGCGCCCCGGGGCGGTACAGCGATGCTGACCTTGGCGGTCGCCGCCTCCGCAGTCTCGGCGCGGCGCGCGGCCGCGCCCTTGGCAAGCGTGTCGGTCAGCGCCGCGAGCATCGGCGCGAGGGCCGCGGCATCGGAATCCTTGGCCGAAAGAGTATCGGTCTTCCCGTCGCCCGCGGGATCGGAGCCGAGCGGCGGTCGACTGGCGATCGCCGTGCTCACCGCCGATGCCTCATTGCCTGCCAACCCTGCGGACTGTGCCCCGTCTGCCGTTTCGCCGTGATCGTCGTTCCGGACTATGGGCGGCATGACGATGCCGAACAACGCCATCGTCGAGGTGGTGCTACCGTCCTGCGCCTGGTCGTCATGCTGATCCCTGTCAGTGTCGCGAACCTTGTCGAGATCGCGCTGATCGGCATTCCTATCCTTCGCGTCGGATGCATCCTTGGCATCCTGGGTGCCGATGACGTCCTTGCCGCCCTTCGCATCCTTGGCGTCCTGGGTCGCCACGCCACGAGATGCGCCGGGATGACCAGCGCCCGCCATCGTCGCCGCAAAGCCCGCCGGGCCGTCAGGCGCAACAGCGCCAGCACCCGGACCGTCAGCGCCCACCGATTTCGGAACGGACAAGAGGGAAATGGCTGCCACGGTCACGCTTCCTCTCCCAATCCGCGCGGAGTACGCGGACGCACATTCGCCGCCATCCGCGTCTCGGCGAGCGCGGTGGCGTCGGTGACGGCCCGTTCGACGAGACGCACGGCACTTTCCTGGCGGATGCGTGCTTCGATCCGTTCCGCGACACGGGTGGCCGCGGCGGCGCGCGCGCCGACGATCGCATCGGTCAACCCGAAGCGCGCAAGATCCAGTCGGTGTGCAAGTTCGCCCCGCGCCGCCAGCGTCTCCGCCGACATATGGCCAACGTCGCTCGTCAGGCTGAGGCGGAGATCGAGCACGCGCGCCGCGCTCTGCTCCAGCGACTGAAGCTGCGCCTCGGCCGCAGCCGCGGCACCGAGCGCCTGGACATGCTCGACACGGCGCACGCGTGCGATGCGCTCCCGGCGCTTGACCGTCGCGTTCATGATCCGAACCTCTCGATGAGCTCAGCCGAGGAATGCGCTAAATCGATGCGATCCTTGGGCTTCTGCTTCAGGAAATCGAGGATTTCGCCGTGGCGGGCGATGGCCGCGTCGATCGTCGCATCACTGCCCGCCTTGTAGGCGCCCATCAGGATGAGATCGCGGTTTTCCTCGTACACCGACCAGAGCCGGCGCAGCGAGGCCGCGGCATCGGCATGCTCGTCGTCGACGATGTCGGCCATCACGCGACTGAGCGAGCGGCCCACGTCGATCGCGGGGAACACGCCCTGCTCCGACAGCGAGCGCGACAGGATGATATGCCCGTCGACGATCGCGCGCGCGGTATCGACGATCGGATCGTCGCCATCGTCGCCGTCGGCCAGCACCGTGTAGAGCGCGGTGATCGAACCGCCGCTGTGGCTGTCGGCGCCGGCGCGCTCGATGAGGCGCGGAATCATGCCGAGCGCGGAGGGCGGATAGCCCTTCATCGTCGGCGGCTCGCCCAGCGACAGACCGAGCTCGCGCTGGGCATGCGCGCAACGCGTGAGGCTGTCGATCAGCAGCAGCACGCGCTTGCCCTGCGCGCGGAAATATTCGGCGATGGCGGTCGCGCGCATCGCGGCGCGCAGGCGTAGCACCCGCGGATGATCGGCCGGCACCGCGACGACAACGCTCTTCTCGCGCACGCCCGGCACCAGCTTGGTGGCGAGGAAGTCGGCGACTTCGCGCGAGCGTTCGCCGATCAGGCCGACGACGATCACGTCAGCGGCCGCGCCCTGGATCATCTGCCCCATCAGCACCGACTTGCCGACGCCCGAGCCCGCGCAGATCGCGATCCGCTGCCCGACACCGGCGGTCAGCAGCGCGTTGATCGCGCGCACGCCCATATCGAACGGCTGGGTGACGCGCGCCCGGTCGAGCGGATTGGCCGGACGTCCGGCCAACGGCCAGGCGGCGGTCGTGTCGATCGTGCCGAGCCCGTCGAGCGGCTGGCCGGTCGCGTCGATCACGCGCCCCAGCAATCCCTCGCCCACCTCGACCACACCACCCCGGGCATCGGGCTCGATGCGCCCTCCATTGCTGTGCGGTGCGTCGCCGTCGAGCGCCATCAGCAGCGAACGCTCGCCGCGGAAGCCCACCACCTCGGCGCGCGTGGCATGGCCGTCGGCGTCGATCACGCGCACCGAGGCGCCCACCGGCATGGAAAGCCCGGTGGCCTCCAGCATCTGCCCGTCATAGGAGACGAGGCGGCCGATCCGGCGCGGGCCGGCATCGCCGATCGTCAGCCCTTCGAGCAGCACCGCGGCGCGGTCTTCCAGCGTCTTGGTCATCGCGTGCCGGCAATCCGGTCGAGCGCAACGCGGAGTCGCTCCAGACGCACCGAGGGACCATCCTCGATGGAGCCCGCCCCCGTCTCGAGCCGCAGATCGCCTGGCGCCAGCGTCGGGTCGGCCTCGACGGACACCGGCAGTTCGGCGTTGTTCAGGCGGTTCAGATCGTCGGGGTTGAGCTTCAGCACCGCCGGACGGGTTTCCTCGCCGATCAGGGCAGCGGCGGCCTGCGCGCGGTCCATCAGGGTGTCGACGTCGATTATCACTTCGCCCATCACCTCGCGGACGAGCCGCTCGACGGTGGTGGCGATCATCGCGCCAAGGCCGATGGTCGGCTCGGGCCGGAGCATTTCCAGACCAATGGCAAGCCGCTGCAGCGCCTCGCGCTCCCTGTCGGCCTCGCGGCGCCCGGCCTCGATGCCGGCGGAAAAACCCTGCGCGATGGCGGCGGCACGCACCGCCTCGATGTCGACCTGCTCGGCCTGGGGTTCAGCCTCCGGCTCGCAGTCCGGCCCGATCGGATCATTGTGCGCCTCGCCCCACGCAGTGAAGGGCGCGGAGCTGCGCGGCTGTGTCCACACCGGCACGCGCATCGCGCCCGCCACATTGTCCGCGGAGAACAGATTAGACATAGTCCTCCCCCTTGCCTCCGAGGCTGATCGTGCCCGCATCGGCCAGGCGGCGCGCGATCGCGAGCATCTGCTTCTGGGCTTCCTGCACCTCGACGAGGCGGATCGGACCGCGTTCGGCCATCTCGTCCTGGATCGATTGCGCGGCGCGGCTCGACATCGAACCGAACATCTTGCTGCGCAGCATCGGCTCGCAGCCCTTGAGCGCGACGATGAGGATTTCGTTGTCCACCGAACGCAGCAGCGTGCCGAGATCCTTCTCGGTCAGCGCATTGAGGTTGTCGAAGACGAACATCTCGTCCTCGATCTGGCGGGCGAGGCCCTTGTCGAGCTTGGCCAGCTGCTTGATCACGCGCTGCTCGACATTGGTGCGCGTCGAGTTGACGATCTTGGCGGCCTCGGTGGCGCCACCACGCTTGGGGCCGGAGCCCTGCGAGCCCGCCTTGTTGACCTGACGCAGCAGAAGCCGCTCGAGATCATCGAGCGCCTCGGCCGAAACCGTGCCCAGCGTCGCGACGCGATAGACGATGTCGGCCTGGGTATCCTCGCTGAGCAGCTGGAGGACGTCGGCGGCGACGCCCGGATCGAGATGTGCCAGCACCAGGGCGGCAATCTGGGGATGCTCGGATTCGACCAGCGAGGCGATCGTCTTGGCGTCCATCCACTTGAGCGAATCAAGCGCAGAGGAGCGCGTCGGCGGGGTGATGCGAGCGAGCATGTTCTCGGCCCGCTCGGCGCCCAGCGCGCGCTCCATCATGGTACGGATCTGCCCGTCGGCGGCGAAGCCAATGGTGGTGCGCTCGCGCGCCCGGTCGACGAACAGGTCGAGCACCTCGTCGACCTCGTCCTCCGACACGTCGGCGACGCCGAACATCGCGGTGCCGAGCTGCTGTACCTCGTCGGGATCGAGACGGCCGAGCACCTGCGCGGCCTCGTCCTCGGCCAGAAGCATCAGCAGGATCGCAGCGGCACTCGATCCGGTCGGCCCGGCGGGCGGCGGCGGAGCGGCGGTGGCGATGTCAGGCATTGGCCGCCTCACCCTTCGGCATGTCGGCGCGGATCAGATCGCGCACGACCAGCGCCGCGCGATCGGGATCCTGACGGACGAAATTGCGGATCAGCGCGGCGCGGGCGGCATAGCCGGGCGCGGATTCGATCATGTCGAGCGTCACCGGGCGGCCTGCTTCGACCTCGGCCTGCTGCGTCGCCAGCGCACTGGCGATCTCCTGGCCGACAGCGGCCCGCTCGCGCGTCTTGTTGCTGATCTTCTGCTCGACGGCGACGGCGCGGCGCTTCAGCAGCGGGCGGCCGATGCCGAACACCAGCAGCGCGGCGACGACCAGCGCGGTCACGTTGCGACCGACCGGGCCGATCCAGCTCGCCTCGTACCATTTGGGCCCGGTCGCACCGTCCTGCGCCATGAAGGTCTGCGAAGTGACGG
>DATGEV010000139.1:0-7455 GCA_035309885.1 Sphingomonas sp. | reverse complement strand
ACCGTGCGATGAGCGACATGATATTGACGACCAGCCGTGAGGGTGCCAGCCCTTTGACGATGACGATGCGTTCTCTTGGACCTGTGTGGTGCACCGTTCTGCTGGCGGGCTGTGTCTCGGTGAAGGCGCCTGACAAGCCGATCGAGATCAACCTCAATATCAACGTGAAGCAGGAGGTCGTTGTCAGCCTGAAGAAGGATGCCGAGGACTTCATCACCAACAATCCGGAGCTGTTCCCGAAATGACGCGGACATCGAAGATCGCCATCGTCCTTGCCGGCTTCGCTCTGGCACTCGGCGGCACGACCGCCGCGCTCGCGCAGATGGACGCCGAGGTGGACACCGCCATCACGTCCGGCGCGGTGGGCGAACAGGCGGACGGATATCTGGGCTTCCCCAAGCCGCCGGCGGCCAGCCTCAAGGCCAAGGTCGACGCGATCAACATCAAGCGGCGCGAGGGCTATACCCAGGTCGCGCAGGCCAAGAATGTGCCGATCGAGGCGTTCGCGGCGTCGATCGGCTGCAAGACGCTGGCGGGGCTCAAGAGCGGGCACTCCTACAGCGTCGCCAAGGGCGTCTGGGCGACCAAGGGCGCGGCGCCGATCACGCTGCCCAGCCAGTGCGGCGGCTGACACCCTGCCGTCATAAATGAGCGGCCGGCCGGGTGCCGCGAACATTGACTCGGCCGCCCCCCCTCCCTAAGGGGAGCCCGCCTAGGGGGGCTCGCCCGTGGCATGTTAAGCCTTCCGGCAAGGAGGGAGTGACATGTCGCAGGAGGATCCCCAGCGGTTCCCGGAAGGCGGGAAGGGGGAAAGCCAGTCATCGCTCGAAGAGCGGTTGAAGGCGGCCCGGAACGCCGAGGCGGCGAGGACAGGCACGGCGGCCCAGCCACCCCGCAAGGGATATAGTCAGGGTAGCCGGGTGCTGACCGAGCTGATCGCCGGGCCCGCGGGAGGTGGGATCATTGGCTGGCTGCTCGACCGCTGGCTGGGAACATCTCCCTGGCTCCTATTGGTGATGCTGTTCGCAGGAACGGCGGTTGCCTTCAGGAATATCTATCGGATTTCGAACGAGCGCCCGGAGTAATTCGGGCGCTTCGAGCATGAGAAGGGTCCAAGGTGGCGGCTGAAGCAGGCGCAATCGATCCGATGTCGCAGTTCCGGGTGAACCCGGTCGTTGGCGAGCATTGGGCGGTGTGGGGGCATAATATCGCCTTCACCAACAGCGCGGCATTTATGGTGATCGTGCTCGGCGCGCTGTGGCTGTTCATGCTGGGTGGCATGAAGCGTCAGCTCGTGCCCGGCCGCTGGCAGGCCGCGGTCGAGACCATGACCGACTTCGTCGCCAACATGATCGAGAGCAACATCGGCGAGAAGGGCAAGCGCTTCACGCCCTATGTCTTCTCGCTGTTCATGTTCATCCTTGCAGCGAACCTGATCGGCCTGTTCCCGCTGGCGATCATCCCCGGCCTCCACACCTTCGCCGTGACCAGCCACATCACCGTCACCGGTGTGCTGGCGATCATGAGCTTCTCGATCGTGTTGATCGTGGGCTTCGCCAAGCATGGTCTGCACTTCTTCAAGCTGTTCATCCCGCACGGGACGCCCGCGCTGCTGGTGCCGCTGATCTTCCTGATCGAGCTGGTGTCGTTCATGGTGCGACCGTTCTCGCTGGGTCTGCGACTGTTCGTCGCGATGACCGCCGGGCACATCCTGCTCGACGTGTTCGCCAGCTTCGTGATCCAGGGCATCAATTCGGGCACCGCGATCGGTCCGGTCGTCAGCCTCCTCAGCTTCGTCATGATCATTGGCGTGTCGCTGCTGGAGATCCTGGTCGCCGCGATCCAGGCCTATGTGTTCGCCCTGCTGACGTCGCTCTATCTTAACGACGCGATCAATCTTCACTAAGTTTCTTCACCAACTCATTGCTTCAATAGAGGAAAATACCATGGATATCGCTGCTGCAAAGATGATTGGCGCCGGTCTCGCGGCGATTGGCGTGGGCCTGGCAGCGCTCGGCGTCGGCAACGTGTTCGGTTCGTTCCTGGGTTCGGCTCTCCGCAACCCGTCGGCCGCCGACGGCCAGCAGGGCCGTCTGTTCATCGGCTTCGCCGCCGCCGAGCTTCTCGGCCTGATCGCGTTCGTCGTCGCGATCCTCATCCTGTTCGTCGTCAAGGGCTGACGCCCCGACCATCGGGGCCGGAATGATCCGGCCCCGGTAACGGGCGGAGGGACAGATGCCTCAAATCGATCAAATCGGAACGATCTACGCATCGCAGCTCTTCTGGCTGCTGGTCGTGTTCGCCGTCGTCTACGTCGTGATCGGCAAGGGTATGTTGCCGAAGATCGAAGGCACCATCCACGCCCGCAACGACAAGATCGCGGGCGACCTCGCCGCCGCCGAAAAGGCGCGCGACGAGGCGGAAGCCGTCGATCTGGCCTATCATGGCGAGATGGACGCCGCGCATCAGGGCGCGCATGGTGCCGTGCAGGCCGCGAAGGATAGCGCTGTGCGCGATGCCGACGCGCGGCTGAAGACGGCGCAGGCAGCGGTCAACGCCAAGCTGCAGCAGGCCGAGGCGGCTCTTTCCGAAGCGCGCAACGAGGCGCTCGGCGAGATCGAGTCGGTCGCCGCAGACGTCGCGCGCGACATCGTCGAACGCCTGTCGGGTGCGACCGTCGCCGAAGACGAGGCGCTGGGCGCGGTCCGCGCCAGCCTCGCCGCTTGAGGAGCAAGAAATGACTGCCCCCTCTCAAGCCGCACAGACGCTGCAAGCCGTCACCGTCGCGCCGACGGAAGTCGAGCATGAGGCGGCCGCCTTCGGTCTGGCAGCGCCCGGCTGGGTGGCGCTGTCGATGATCGTGGTCATCCTCATCATGGTCTGGAAGAAGGTTCCGCAGGCCATCGGTCGCGGCCTCGACAGCAAGATCGCGACGATCCGCAAGCAGCTCGACGAGGCCGCCGCGCTGCGCGCCGAAGCCGAGAAGCTCCGCGCCGATCTCCGGGCGAAAGCCGCCGTCGCGCACAAGGAGGCCGAGGCGATCCTGGCCCACGCCAAGATCGAGGCCGAGAATATCGTGGCGCAGGCCAAGGCCGACGCCGACGATCTGATCGCACGTCGCGGTAAGATGGCCGAGGACAAGATCGCCGCCGCCGAGCGCGCCGCGATCGCCGAGGTTCGCGCCAAGGCAGCTGCGGCCGCGGCGAGTGCGGCGGCCGATCTGATCGCCCGCCGCCACGGCGCCGCCGCCGACAAGGCGCTGGTTGACCGGACGATCGCCGGCCTCAACTGAGGTCGACACACTTCGACAGAGAAGGGGGCTCCTGCTTGGTGGGACCCCCTTTTTTTGTGCCCTCAGCTCAGGAAGGCGACCAGCGCGTCGGGGTGGATCGGCAACTGCGCGAAACCGGCGACGAGGAACAGGATGCCGAGCGCAGATGCCACCCAGGCGATGCACAGCATCCCCAGGCTTTCCAGCAGCGCGGCAATCGCCGCCACCGCGAGCGCGATCGACAGGAAACCGTCCGAGAGGTCGAACTGGTCGTCGCGGCGGCCCTGTAGGTCATAGTCGGCCGACGCCGCCTCTGCCTTGGCGCGGAGGTCCTTGGCTTCGGCCTTGTAGCGCGCGGCTTCGGCGCTGGCCTTGACGGCGTCCTCGCCGGCGCCGCTGAGGCGGGCCAGCAGCATCGCCCCCAGCTCCTGCTCATGGGCCTTGATCCGGGTGGACTGATATTCGCCCCAAAGGTCGATCTTGCTGGCCTGATCGGCCTGCATCGCCTGGACGATGTTGTCGTCCTTGATCTTGCTCACCGCCATCATGACGCTGAGGATTACGACGGTGGTCGCCACCATCCGGTTCAGCCGCCTGTTGCCGCCTTCGGGCACATCGATTCCTGTGCTCATGTCTGCTGATTACGATTTCGGGCGCGCGGTGCGATATGAAATCATCGTCATCTTGGGCCCGGCTTGCAGGGCGCGAACGGCGCGATAGGATACGGGCATGGAACGGCGCACATTCCTTATGGGGTCGGTGGTCGCCGCGACGGCGGCAAGCGTCGCGCCGGCGGCGGGGAAGCCCGATCTCTATGGCCTGATCGGGAAGATGAAGGCCGTCCCCGGCCAGCGCGATGGGCTCATCGCGATCATTCTCGAAGGCGCGGCGGACATGCCGGGCTGCCTCAGCTACATCGTTGCGCGGGACGCCGAGGATGCCGACGCGATCTGGATCACCGAGGTATGGGATAGCCAGGCGAGCCACGACGCCTCGCTGAAGCTGCCGTTGGTGCAGGCGGCGATCGGCAAGGCACGCGATCTGGTGGCGGGCATGGAGACGGGCGTGGCGACGGTGCCCGTCGGCGGCGTCGGCCTGAAGCGCTGAGCTGTCGCCGGGGCTGGGCATCGCGCCCGGGCCAGCTTACATCGCGGCTGTGAGCGACCCGACCAGCATCGACCGATTCAACGAAGAGAAATCCGCCTACACCGTCCGCGGATCGGATCAGCCGGATCTCGAAACCGGCGTCGCTGCGATCCGCAACGTGCTGAAGACGCTGCCGGTTCGCCCCGGTGTCTATCGCATGCAGGATGCGCGCGGCGACGTGCTCTATGTCGGCAAGGCGCGCGCGCTCAAGAACCGGGTGACCAACTATACGCAGGTGACGCGCCTGCCCAAGCGGCTGCAGCGGATGGTGTCGCAGACACGCTCCATGACGATCGTCACCACCAACACCGAGGCCGAGGCGCTGCTGCTCGAGGCGCAGCTCATCAAGCGCTTCCGCCCGCCCTACAATGTGCTGCTGCGCGACGACAAAAGCTTCCCCTTCATCCTGCTGCGCGAGGATCATGCCTTCCCGCGCGTGCAGAAGCATCGCGGCGCGCGGCGGGCGAAGGGGCAATATTACGGACCGTTCGCGTCTGCCGGATCGGTGACGCGGACTCTCAACGCGCTCCAGAAATTGTTCCTGCTGAGGAGCTGCACCGACAGCTTCTTCCAGAACCGTTCGCGGCCCTGCCTGCTCTACCAGATCAAGCGCTGCTCGGCGCCGTGCGTCGATCGGATCAGTGAGAACGACTATGCCGAGCTGGTGGAGGATGCGAAGGCTTTCCTCGCCGGCAAATCGACGCAGGTGCAGAAGAAGCTGGCGGATCAGATGTCGACGGCGGCCGAGGCGATGGACTTCGAGCTCGCCGCCGTGCTGCGTGACCGGCTGCGCGCGCTCACCTTCATCCAGGGCGCGCAGGCAATCAACGCCGAGGGCGTGTCCGACGCCGACGTCTGGGCGATCCACGCCAAGGGCGCGACGGCCTGCATCCAGGCCTTCTTCATCCGCGGTGGGCAGAATTGGGGGCACCGCAGCTTCTTCCCCGCGCATACCGCCGAGGTGCCTGAGGAGGAGGTGCTGGGGAGCTTCCTCGCGCAATTCTACGAGGAGGTGCCGCCCGCGCGCGTCGTGCTGATCGATCGCGATCTCGAGGATGCGGACGTGCTGACGCTGGCGCTGGCCGAGCGCGCCGGCCGCAAGGTGGAGCTGAAGCGCCCGCAGCGCGGCGAACAGCGCCGGCTGCTCCAGCAGGCCAGCCGCAACGCCGAGGAGGCGCTCGACCGGCATCTGGCGGAGTCGACCACGCAGGGGAAGATCCTGCGCGAGCTGGCTGATCTGTTCGAGCTGGATGGCCCGCCCAACCGCATCGAGATCTACGACAACAGCCACATCATGGGCACCAACATGGTCGGCGGCATGGTGGTCGCGGGGCCGGAGGGGATGCGCAAGGGCCAGTATCGCAAGTTCAACATCCGCCGCCTCGAAACCGCGCCCGGCGACGACTTCGCGATGATGCGCGAGGTGCTGGAGCGCCGCTTCGCCCGGCTGGAGAAGGAGGATCCCGATCGCAAGTCCGGCGAATGGCCCGACCTGCTGCTGATCGACGGCGGCAAGGGCCAGGTATCGGCGGTGTGCGAGACGCTGCAGGAAATGGGCGTCGAGGATGTGCCGGTGGTCGGCATCTCCAAGGGGCCGGACCGCAATGCCGGGCGCGAGCATTTCCACCTGCCCGACGGGCGCGAATCGATGCTGCCGCTCAACTCGCCCTTGCTTTTCTATCTCCAGCGGCTGCGCGACGAGGCGCACCGCTTCGCGATCGGCGCGCACCGCACCAAGCGGGCGAAGAGCTTCGTCGCCAATCCGCTGGACGACGTCCCCGGCATCGGCCCCGCGCGCAAGAAGGCGCTGCTGATGCATTTCGGATCGGCCAAGGCGGTGCGCGGCGCGGGGCTGGAGGATCTGGAGCGCGCGCCGGGGATCTCGAAGATGATGGCGCAGGCGATCCACGATCATTTCCACCCGCGAGGGTGATCGCGGCATGCAATGCGATCAGCGCCGCCGTGCTGCGGTGGCGCGGGGCGATCCCGAGCCAATGGCGATCTTCACCGCCTCATAGGGGTTCATGCCGGACTGCAGCCGCGACAGGATCAGCCTGGTGTCGGCGATCACCTGATCGGGATCGATCCGGAGCCCAGGGCCGATCCGCCGGCCGTCGCGGCGGCAGAAGCGGCCGTTGGCGTCACTGTCCCACATCAGCCGGGCGTCGCGGATGAACGGGAAGCTGGGGCTGGGATCGGCGTCCGACGGTGTGACGCAGATCAGCCGGCCGTCGATCTCGACCACCGAATGCAGAACTAGGACGTTGGGTTGGCGCCACCAGCCCAGCACCGGCCACGCGGCGATATCGGTCCGCGCGGCGGCATAGCGTTCGGCGTTGCTGTGGCAGTCTCGCTCGGGAAGGCCGAGGCGGCGGAGCGTAGCGGGATCGGCGCGGTACGCCACCTCGGCCGGGCAGGCGAGAATCTCGGCAACGGCGCGGTCCTCCCACGGGGAGCGGGCGAACATCCAGCGCGCAGCACTGTCGGCGAACGTCTCGCGCAACCGGTCCAGCCTGACCCGGGCCTCTCCCATCAACGGCTCTCTCATCCGTTTAGCACGGCATACTGCATCATGCTGATGCACGACGAGAAAGATGCATCGGATGGTTAAGAACTGCTAATTCGGCGAGACGCGCGGCCGGGCGCGTTCGACCAAAGGATGAGGATCGGGTGACTTCTTTCCTCTTCGGGCAAAGCCTGGCACCCCGCTGTCGCCGCTCTGGTCGGGGCGAGGGGTTCGCCCTAGACAGGCGCGATGCACCTGCTCGCCCACGCCATCGTCTGCGCGGTCCGTGCCCATGGCGAGCATGGCGCGGTCGCGCGGCTGCTGACCCCGGCGGACGGGCTACAGCCGGGTTATGTGCGTGGCGGCCACTCGCGCCGGCTGCGGCCGATCCTGCTGCCGGGCAACCTCGTCGCGGCGGAGTATCGGGCGCGCAGCGAGGAGCAGCTCGCCTCGCTCACCGTCGAACTGCTGCACAGCCGGGCTGGACTGTTCGCCGAGCCGCTGCCGGCCGCGGCGATCGAGTGTGCGACCG